>CAMYJM010000570.1 GCA_947258635.1 uncultured Acidimicrobiaceae bacterium | reverse complement strand
GAGACGTGAGCCCGCCCGAGATGTCTCTCGTCCCGGCGCAACCTGCCAGCCGGCTATGGGCGGGGAGCGATGGTGCCGGCCGTGGCCGATCTGTGTTGGCTGAGGCGTCGTATGGCTTCGTCGATAGTGGCCGGCTCGACGGCGATCGACATGCGGGCGAAGCCGGCCCCTTCTCGACCGAACCAGTGGCCGGGGCTCAAGGCGAGTCCGGCGCCGACCAGCCAGTCCGTAAGCCTGGGTACGTCCAGTTCGAGGTCGCGGAAGTCGAGCCATGCCAGATACGTCGCCTCGTGCGGCATCACTCGAATCGGCTCCGGCAGGCCCTCCCGCAGCCGCTGGTGGTTCATCTGGATCAGATCGAGCAACTCGTTGAGCCAGTCGCTTCCGAATCGGTATGCGGCTTCGAAGGCCGCGATGGCGAACACGTTGTTGCGGGTTAGGTGAAGACGACTGCTGGCGGCCTTGAATCGTTTCGCGATTTCGTTGTCGTCGGTTATGAGAAGCGTGTCGCAGATGCCTGCGAGTCCGAACGTCTTGATGGGGCCGTGCGTCGCCGCCCAGGTCACACCCGTTCCGGCAGCAGCTGTGGCGAAGGGAACGAATGGCTGCGGCGGAAGGGTTAGATCGGCGTGGATCTCGTCGGCGATCACCGTCACGTCATGTTCGGCGCATATGCGCGCCACCGATCGGAGTTCCTCCTCCGTCCAGAGGCGGCCCACCGGATTGTGCGGGTTGCACAGGATCATCAGCCGTACGGACGGCTCTGCTGCCAGGGTGGTGAGGCCGTCCAGATCCATGCGATAGCCGTTTTCGCCGAGAACGAGCGGATTCCGCGCGACCGTGCGACCGGATCGAACGATCAGTGGTTTGAAGTCGGTGAACACCGGCGGCTGGATGACCACGGCATCACCTTCTCGGGTCGATTCATCGATGATCACACCGATCGAAGTGCCGACACTCGGACTGACAATGCTGGACAGGCCGGCGCCCTTCCACGAGTGGCGTTCGGTCATCCAATCCCAGAAGGCGTCCCGGAGGACGTCGGGTCGGGTTTCGTACCCGTACCAGCCGGCCCCGGCACGGGTCGCGAGGGCCGCGCGGATGGGTTCCGCCAAAGGCACATAGGGCTCGGCAATCCATAGCGGAAGGAGATCGGCGGAGCCGAAGAGCGCATCGAGTCTTTCCGGCTGAGCACCTCGAGTCGTTCGTGAACCGGGTGGTAGAAGACAAACCTGCCTCGCTTTTCTGCTGCGACGAGGCCCGCCTCCCTGAGAACCTTGAGGTGATGGCTGACAGTTGGTTGGGAAACGTCGAGGGGCTCGACCAAGTCACATGCGGCACACGCCTCATCCGAGGCACTGATGAGACTCAGCAGTCTGAGCCGAGTCGGGTCGGCAAGGACGCCATACCATTCGGCCATCCTCGCCGCGGCCTCGGCATCAATCGGCTCCTCGATGATCGGGGCGCAACACTCGACGACAGCCTGCATCACCAGCACCTCTCATCGCCGGCCCGAAAACGACGAACGTGACCAGGTAACGCCTGCTCCAGGCTCTTCGCCGTTCTCTCAGCCATTCTCGTAACACTCATGTGTTCTCCGCAGTCAAATATCGACCCAGGTCTATATCAGATAATATCGATGCACATCTATCTGTCAAGTCTGCGAGACCCGCCACGGTGATCGCGGCCAGGCTGAGGCGAGAGGGCACACCCCGATCTATCGCCGCCAAAGTACCGGGCCGTACGGCCGGCGCCGTGTCACTGATTCGGTCGCCCAGGCGGCTTCCCGCGGCCCGTGCCGAGTCCGTATCCGCCGGCCGCCGAGAGGTGGTGTCCCAAGAGCAGCTGCCGATCCTGAAGCGGCGCGATGACCGGCGCTCCACGGCTCTAGTGCTGCTGAAGCCGGCCCACGCCCTCCACACCGCGCTGCGCTTCTCCGAGTCCAACGCCGCTTACCAGCGGGCGTTCGACCTGTGGGAGTACGCGCCGTCCCCGCCGGCCACCGCGACGCTGCGCTTTGCGGGTCCGCCGCACTTTCGACCGGCCGATCCGATCCGTTCCTACTTCCTCGCCGACATACAGCTGCAGATGGAGTTGTTCGACCGCCTGGTGGAGCGTTGTCCCGACGACACGCTGGTCCCATCGCTCGCCGAGCGTTGGGAGGTCTCCGACGACGGCCTCCGTTACCGGTTCACGCTCCGACCCGACCTCGTGTGGTCGGACGGTCACCCCCTCTCTGTA
>CAMYJM010000569.1 GCA_947258635.1 uncultured Acidimicrobiaceae bacterium | reverse complement strand
TGGTGCTGGTCAGCTTGCGGAGTTCGGCCCGTACGATTCGAAGCGAGTTCATGATTACTCCTTTGAGGACTGGGTTGCGGAGTCTGCTCTGGTCCAAGCGAAGAAACGCTCTTCCAGCGAGTCGGCGCGGCGTGACAGTTCATGGAGCGCGATGCCGGAACGGAAGGCCTGTTCCCCGATCTCGTCGAGGGAGAGGCCACGAACCACGAGGGTGCCGTGCTGTTCTGGTTCGACGACGCCGCCTGCTCCTTCGAGGGCGACTCGCAGCGCCTCCGGCGAGGCGGCCCGGACAAGCGATGCGGAATGGCGCAGCTCGCTGAGCGAACCTTGGGTCACCAATCGGCCCTGGTTGAGGACGACGACATCGTCGGCCAGTTGCTCAACCTCGCCGAGCAGGTGGCTGGAGACAAACACCGTGTTGCCGTCCGCGGCCCGGGCCCGCAAAAGACTCCGCAACGTGCGGATTCCCTGCGGATCCAAGCCGTTACCTGGCTCATCGAGAACAAACACCGGCGGGTCGCACAGCAATGCGGCGGCCAGTCCCAGACGCTGTTTCATCCCGAGCGAGTAGGCACCGGCCCGCCGGTTGGCGGCGGCGCTGAGGTCGACCATTTCGAGGACCTCGTCGACTCGCTCCAGCGGCGTGTCGGTGGCGTCCGCCAGGATGCGGAGGTGGTTGCGTCCGCTCCGTCCGGGATGGAACGCATCCCGAGCAGGATCTTCATCGTCGTGGACTTACCCGCACCGTTCGGACCGAGAAACCCCGTTACGCGTCCGGGTTCGACAACAAATGACAGGTCGTCGACGACGGCGGCACCGCCGTAGCTCTTGGTGAGGTTTTCGATAAAGAGTGGGTACGACCGAGCTGCGGGACCGGTCTTCTGGGCCGATAGCTGCGACCGAGCTTCTGACCCGGTCTTGTGGTCGAATAGCTGTTGCATTGCTGCTCCTTCGGTACTTGCCTTCAACGTAAGTACCGGAGGCGGCGCTGTCTCCGGGCAACGGAGGGATTCTCGGCTCCGCCGTTTGGGGGAAGTTCTCGGGTGCCGGCCGGCCCGCTATCCGCCAAAAGGGGGAGGCGGATCAGGACCCGATGTCGCCGTCGCCGGGTCTGACGAGCCCGCTCTCGTAGGCGAACGCCACCGCTTGGGCGCGGTTGTTGAGCCCGAGCTTGGTGAGGATGCTGGAGACGTGTGACTTAACGGTTGCGAAGCCGACAAACAGGTCATCGGCGATCTCGAGGTTGCTGGATCCGGCGGCGACGGCGACGAGGACCTCCCGCTCCCGGTCGGTGAGCCGGTCGAGACGAGCAACGACAGACTGGTCGAGAGACGGCGGTGTCGCGAACCGGCTGATCAGGCGTCTGGTCACCGACGGCGCCAACAGAGCTCCCCCATCGGCCACGGTGCGAACCGCCGCCACCAGGTCCTCAGGCGAGATGTCCTTGAGCACAAACCCGCTGGCACCTGCCCGGAGAGCCTCATACACGTACTCGTCCGGATCAAAGGTGGTGAGGATCACCACCCTCACGGGCCAATCGGCGGAGTCGACGATGGCCTTGGTGGCAGCGAGGCCATCCATGCCCGGCATGCGGATATCCATCAGGATCACATCTGGCCGATGGGTACGGGCGATCTCGATCGCGGCCGTTCCGTCGCCCCCCTCGGCAACGACGTCGATGTCGTCCTGAAGACCGAGCATCGCGGCGAATCCACCACGCACCAGGGCCTGGTCATCGACGATGGCAACCCTGATGCTCACTTGTCTCCTATCGGCAATCGTGCCAGGACCCGGAACCCGACTTCGGGACGCGGTCCGGCTTCGTATGTACCGCCCAGTACAACAGCGCGCTCTAGCATTCCCACGATTCCCTGGCCCGATCCCGGCAGCGTGCTTGTCGCGGTCCCCGTGTCCGTCACCTCGACGTCGAGGTGACCATCGGTTTCCTCGAGACGCACGTGTGCCGCGGCGTCGACGCCGCCGTGCTTGAGCACATTGGTGAGTGCTTCCTGGAC
>CAMYJM010000568.1 GCA_947258635.1 uncultured Acidimicrobiaceae bacterium | reverse complement strand
CTTGTCTTGTTCCAGGAGCCATGCAAGCGCCACGGCCATCGGGCTGAAACCGATGTCGGAGGCTATGTCGGTGAACGCCACGTAGTCGGCCACCTTGCCCATCGCCAGCGGCGAGTACGCAGTGAGCATGAAGTCGTGCTCTCTGGCCATCTCGCACAGTCGTTCCTGACCGAGCAGCGGGTGATACTCGACCTGATTGGCGAAGATCCGGGCGTGGTTCTCGGCTTCGGCGACGATGCTGGGCGTGGCATTGCTGAGCCCAATGTGGCGGACCTTGCCTTGATCCTGGAGGTCGAGCATCGCGTCGAGCGTCTCACCCAACGGAACGGTCGGGATCGGCCAATGGATGAGCAGCAGATCGAGATAGTCCACGCCGAGCTTGCGGAGACTCTCGTCGGTGCTCGACAACACGTTTGTGGCTGCGTGGTTGCCGTTGCCGATCTTGGTCGTGAGGAAATACTCATCACGGCTGACACCGGAGGACGACAGCGCCTGCCCGACCCACTCTTCGTTGTCGTACATCTGCGCGGTGTCGATGTGGCGATATCCGATGTGCGTCGCATGAAGAACGGCATCCCGACAGGTCTGCCCGCCGAGCCTGGAAGTGCCGAACCCCAGCGCTGGAACCTTGACCCCTTGGATGGTCGTTCGCATGTGCACTCCTTCTCGATCACTGGATCGGTCATCCGATGGCGCCGAGCGTAACGGCGTGAACTGGACCGACGAGCACGAGTCCGGACCTCAATCGATGATGGCTCCGCCGAGCACCTCGTCACCGTGGTAGAAGGCTCCGCATCGCTATCGGCCGGTGGTGTGAGCGTCAATCCGGGAAGCTCCGCCGCGGTCAGTCGCCAGGTTCCCGAGCCAAGATCCGTCCCGGCAACGGTCCTCCGGCGACCGTCGTGACGTCCCGGACCCTGACCTCGTACTTCGACAACCGGTCACGCCGACCGAGCACGACGGTGTTCGTCTCAGGAACGATGTCGGTCACGTACCGAGGTTCGCCGACAGCGACCTTCAGGCCGCGACGCTGGCCGATGGTCACGTCGACGATCCCGTGGTGCTCCCCCACGACCTGTCCCGCCTCGTCGACGATCGGTCCGGGCCGTTCGACTTCCGGTGCTTGTGACCTGATGAACGCTCGGTAGTCGCCTGAGCCCACGAAGCAGATGTCCTGGCTCTCGGGCTTGTTCGCCGTCCTCAACGAGAGCTCGGCGGCGAGCTTTCGTGTCTGCGTCTTGTCGATGCCGCCCACGGGAAAGCGGACGTGTTCCAGCTGTGCCTGCGTGAGCATGGAGAGCACGTAGCTCTGATCCTTGTCACGATCGACACCTCGCCGGAGCCTCCACTGGCCGGCCGAGCGTTCGGTCCTGGCATAGTGCCCGGTGACCAGCACGTCGCATTCGAAGTCGCGCATCTGATCGACCAAACGGTCGAACTTGACCGTTCGGTTGCACTCGATACAGGGATTGGGCGTCCGCCCGGACACGTAGTCGGCGAGAAAGCGGTCAACGACGCCACCAGAGAAATCGTCGGTGTAGTCGAGCACGTAATACGGGATGTCGAGCTGCGCCGCGACCCTGCGAGCGTCCTCGGAGTCCGAGACGGTGCAGCACCCGGCGGTGGGAGCTTCGCCGTTTGGCCCTTGCCACAACTTGAGCGTGACCCCGAACACCTCGTGGCCCTCCTCGACGAGCATGGCGGCAGCGACCGACGAGTCGACGCCCCCGGACATGGCGACGAGCGCTCTCATTGCATTCCCTCGACGGCCGCCTTCAGGATCTCGGCGGCTCTCAGCCCGTCACCTGGCTGAGTGGACCACCCAAAGGAGACCCGCAGACACTCCCGCACAGCCTCGGCACCCATTCCCATCGCCGTGAGGACGTGGGAGACAGTGTTGGCACCGCTCTGGCACGCCGACGCCGCCGAAACCGCCAGGCCGCGCCGATCGAGCCTCACCAGCAGGGTCTCGTTCCTGACGCCCGCCACACGGATGTGGCAGTGCTGGGTCGACGTGTGCTCCTCGGGGATCGTCCTGGTAGCGACGTCGGAGACGGCGTGTTCGAATGCGTGGCGCTCGGCTGTGACCCGTGAGATGAAGCGTTCCCGGTCTTTGTCCGCGAGCTCCATGGC
>CAMYJM010000567.1 GCA_947258635.1 uncultured Acidimicrobiaceae bacterium | reverse complement strand
GCTTCGTAGCTCAGGGCATACAACCGTCCGAGAGGCTCCTGAGGAAGGCGACGATTGCCGCCTCCTCGCTCGGCGTGGGACCGAGATCGCCGAGTTCGGCGGTGTTGGCGTTCTCGGCTACCTCCGAGGCCGACTTCTTGCAGCGGCCCGCCCCACCTGAGCGGACTTGTACAGCCGGAAGGCTGCGCCACCGATATCCTGACGTGATCGTGGACAACGAGAGAGATTCATCCGGGGCCCCCGCGCCTGCCTCGTGGCGGTTGCGGGCGTACTCGATCGCCTTGCTCATCGGCCTGGCGATAGCCTTTACCGGTCTGGCGATTTCGGCCAACACCAGCGACGCACCCGCGCAGAAGGTCGGCGGTGACTTCCCGGCGTTCTACGGTGCCGGCCGGATCGCGGAGGACGGTGACTGGGATCATCTCTACGACTTCGGCCGGCAGATCGCGGCGCAGCGTGATCTCCAGGAGACCGAGGGATCGGTTCGCTACTTCGCCTATCCGCCGCAAGTTGCCCTGGCCCACGCCCCGCTCGCCTTCTTCGACTACGGATGGGCTTATCTCATCTACACCGCGGTGATGTTCACGTTCCTCGTGGCGGCGATCCGGCTGGCGGAGCCGATGCTGCCTTGGCTGCGGGGGCGAATGTGGCCGGCTGTGGCGATCGCTCTGTCTTTCTGGCCGATGTTGCGGGCCGTCACGGGCGGTTCCAACACAGCTTTCACCCTGTTCGTCATCGTGGCGGCCTGGCGCCTGATCAAGGACGACCGGATGGTCACGGCGGGACTGGTGCTTTCGCTGTTGTTGGCCAAACCGCAACTGGCCGTTCCGCTCATCGGGCTGATGGATACCGCGACGAGGTTCGGGACCATCGACAGTGAAGTCAACGGCTACAGCTCGGTCTCATGGATTGGCTTCCTCGAGAACGCTCTCGGCGTCGGCGACGCCGTTGCGGTGACCGTCGGATGGGCGTTGGCCGGCCTCACGAGCCTCGCTCTCGTCTGGCTGTGGCGTCGCCATGGCCGGGACCGGATGCCGGTCCTGCTGGCAGCAGCCATGCCGGGGATCTTGTTGCTGTCGCCCCACGCCATGTCGCATGACACCGCGCTCGTATTGCTCACTTTGGCGGTGCTCCACGATGCCGGCCGGCTGCCCCGCGAGTTGATCGCGGCCGTCTGGCTGCTGGGTGCCTCCCTGGCCTGGATCCGACCGATCGGCTTCAGCCCCGGCTTCTTCATGTTGTTGTTGGTTGCGTGGTGGGCTGTGACGCGCCTCGGGTTGCTCGGGCGGACGCCGATCGATTCCCAGCCCGGTCACGAGGCTTCTGGGGTGCTGGCGCGATGAGCGACTGGGACCAGCTAGCCGATTGGTGGCTGAGCGAGGTGGCCGATCCGGCCTACCAAAACGACGTACAGCCGTTGCTGGACAATCTGATGGTGGGGCTCGAGGGCCCGACACTCGACGTCGGTTGTGGTGATGGCCGGCTATTCGATCAACTGCCCGGCCCTGTGATCGGCTGCGACTTGTCGCGATACATGCTCGAACACGCCGGGCGGCGCGGCATGGTGGTGGTGCAAGCCCACCTGCCGGACCTCGACTGGCTGCGATCCGAGTCGGTCGCAGTGGCGGTTTGTTGCCTCGTACTCGAGCATCTGCCCGACGCGATCGCCTTCTTCGAGGCGACGGCGCGGGTGGTGCGGCCGAACGGATCGCTCGTCGTCGTGGCCAATCACCCGGCCTACACGTCCGGGGGCGCCGGTCCGGTCGTCGATCAAAACGACGGTGAGGTGCTGTGGCGGTGGGGGACCTACATGGTCGACAGTGCCTCTGCCGAACCGGCGGGAACCGGCTCGGTCGTTTTCCATCACCGGTCGCTCGGCTCGCTTCTGACCACGGCGGCTCGCGCCGGGTGGGATCTCCGGCACATGGCCGAGGCCGGCGCCGGGGAGGAGACAATCGAGAGGGTACCGGCGCTCCAGGGTCAGGAGCACATGCCACGGTTGATCGGCGTGCGCTGGTCTCGATCAGCCACCTGAAGAATGCAATCGCCCACCTCACCACCGTCGTGACGGGCGCGGCTGCCTCGAATGCGACCGCGCACCCGGCCGGTACAACCGGCAAGACGCCCGGAGATTCGCCACCGGGCCGATCAAGATTTGCCGGGCCAACGCCGATATCAACATCTATGGAGACGTATTTGGTCAGCTATGAATAC
>CAMYJM010000566.1 GCA_947258635.1 uncultured Acidimicrobiaceae bacterium | reverse complement strand
CCCTGCTGGAAGTGCTGGCTGTCACCGGCCGTCAGCCCGGCTCCGGAGCCGTAGAGGACGTTGACGCCCCCCGCCGGGTCCCCGCCGGCGACGTCGCCGGGCACACCGATCGCCAGGTCCATGTGGTCATCGCCGTCGAAATCGCCCGACGTGAGGGAGGCGCCGAACATCTCGCCGGCGCGGCGCCCGCCGGCGACGCCCGGAGAGTCCTGGGCGACCCGCCATTCCCGCTCCGTGTTGAGGCCCGAGGGCGTGCCGTAGATAGTCACTACGGCGCCGACATCTGCGTCGGTGCCGAGATCCTGGCCGGGGATGCCGATCGCCAAATCGCTTATCCCGTCGTTGTCGAAATCGCCGGCGGCCACGGTGGCACCGAAGTGATCGCCCGCTCCCAGCGTCCCGCTGACCCCCGGGGTACGTTCGTGAAACGCGGCCGAGGTGCCGTCGAACCCGGAAGCCGATCCGTACAGGATGGTCACCATGCCGGCGCCGGCTCTGCCCCGGAGCCCCTCACCGGGCACGCCGACGGCGAGATCGGCGAAGCCGTCGTCGTTGAAGTCGCCGACGGCCAGCGACTCGCCAAAGCGATCACCGATCTCGCTCACTCCGCCGACCCCGGCACGATTCTGGTGCCAGAAGTTCGATCCCGATGCCACGAGGCCGCCCGCCGACCCGAGGATGAGGTTGATGGCTCCGCCGTCGGGGCGGGTGCCGATCTGCTCACCCGGCACGCCCACTGCCAGATCGTCGTAGCCGTCGCCGTTGATGTCGCCGCAAGCGGTGCTGTACCCGAACTCCTCGTTGTCATTGGGCGCGCTGTCGACACGGGCGGTCCGCTGGGTGATCAGCTTGGCCCCGGCGGTCCCGAGGCCGCCGGCGGTGCCGTAGAGGACAGTCACCGCGCCGGCATCGACCCTGGTGTTGTTCCTCACGTCCTCACCCGGCGTGCCGATGGCGAGATCGTCGTAGCCATCGCCGTTGTAGTCGCCCACCGCGCCCGCATCGACCCTGGTGTTGTCCCTCACGTCCTCACCCGGGATACCGATGACCAGATCGTCGTAGCCGTCGCCGTTGTAGTCGCACCCGCGAGGATTGCCCGACCCGAGAGGTGCGTTGAGCACGGTGGCGGCGTTCAGCGAGTGGTACGGGTTGATGACGACGCCGCCGGGCTGGTGGAGCTCGAAATGAAGGTGGGAACCACTGTTCTCCGCATTGCCGCTGTCACCGACCCAGCCGACCAGCTGCCCGGCTTCGACCCGCGCCCCCTGCTCGATACCGGGGGCAAAGCCCCAGCCCTGGCCGTCGTCGGTGCCGGGGGTGTCGTTGTTGAGGTGGATGTACCACGATTCCCAGCCATCCTCGTGGTTGAGTTCGAAAGCGCAGCATCGCCCGCCCTGGGTGTCGTGCATCCAGCCGACGAAGCCCGACGCCACGGCGAGCACCGGAGTCATCTTCGGCTGCATGATGTCGATTCCGTGGTGGGTTCGGGTACCGCCTCCCCGCGGATCGCCGAAGTTGTCCCCGTAGGTGGCGCCGCCCTGGATCGGGAAGTACATGTCGTAGACCACCGCCGCCGCCGAGAACGCCGGCGTGTCGGCCGTCGTCGCCTCGTCGGTCACCAGATCCGGGTCAAAGTCCACGGCAAGGGCTACCGGCAGCGGGAGGAGAAGGGAAAGCGCCAGCGTGACGCCCCCCAAACGCGATCGATACCCGGTTGACATGTAACTTCTACTTTCCAGCGCGAGCGGGCGCAAAAGTACCCGTACCAATCAGGTATCGACCGGCCCCCACCAATCACTTGATAACCATTTCGGGATTAGCACCGGCCCAAGGGGCGGCGAAGATCCGGTTAAGGGCGCCCCCCGGGCCCGTCTTCCGACTCGGCGAATTGCTCGTAGTCGGTC
Organism: uncultured Acidimicrobiaceae bacterium; assembly: GCA_947258635.1. Lineage (GTDB taxonomy): Bacteria > Actinomycetota > Acidimicrobiia > Spongiisociales > UBA5794 > JAHEJX01. The sequence continues at coordinate 520 of CAMYJM010000566.1, read as the reverse complement.
ACCACGGTGTCGGCGTCGCCGTCCATCCTGACGGCGCCCTTGTCGAGCCAGATGACCCGCGAGCACGTCTCGCGGATGATCCGCAGCCGGTGCGACACCATGATCACGGTCCCGGCGTGCTCCGCCATGTCCTGAAGACGGTTCTGGCTGCGCCGCTTGAAGGCGGCATCGCCGACGGCGAGCGCCTCGTCGACGAGCAACAGGTCGGGTTGGACCACGGTGGAGATCGAGAAGAGCAGCCGGGCCCGCATCCCCGACGAGTAAGCCCGCATCGGAAGATCGATGAACTCGCGCAAACCGGCGAAGTCGACGATCTCGTCGAACTTCTCCTCCACGGTCGCTTTCGACAAGCCGAGAGCGAGGCCGCCGATCATGATGTTCCGTCGGCCCGAGAGCCGGGGCTGGAGTACGGCCCCGACCCCGAGCAGCGTCGGGATCGACCTGGCGCGGATTCGCCCGGATTCGAGGGGGATCAACCCGGCAATCGCTCGCATGAGCGAGCTCTTCCCCGATCCATTGG
>CAMYJM010000565.1 GCA_947258635.1 uncultured Acidimicrobiaceae bacterium | reverse complement strand
TTGTTGTCCGGGCTCCACGCCAGGCTGTCGCCTGAGAACAGGAGATGCCGGTCGATCAGATACAGCACGCTGCCCTTCGTGTGGCCCGGCACCGGGAACGCAACCAGATCGTCGCGGATCGAGACTGCTTCCTCACCCACGATGTGGTCCGTGGCAAATGGCGCCGCACCGGCGTCGTCACGATGAATCCAGACACGCGCAGCGAATCTCTCGGCGTAGCGGTCGGCGTCGGCAATGTCGTCGCGATGTGTCAACAGGATGTCCGCCAGCCCTCCCAGGTCGGCCAGCGATTCGTACACGTCGCGAGTCCACCGCGGCGAGTCGACCATGACGTTGCCCGAGACCGCGTTCCTGATCAGATACGAATGGGCGCCAAACGACGATCGGGCATTGTGGCCGAGCCGATACACGCCGTCACCAAGATCGTGCGGGAACACGGGCCGCTCGGGCCGGCGAAGCGCCACGTGCCCGACTGATCGCGTCGGGCACACCATTGCCGCCCGCCACGCCTGCTCAACCTCACCCGGGTCGGCCGGCTGCCGGGCGAAGACCGAACGACCGTCCGCGTCCTCAACCACGAGCCCCGGGGCTACCTGGCGCGAGGCGTCACAACCGATACACGCGGTATCGATGAACCAATCACCAGGTGCCGACTCTGGATGGCGGTCGCCTACTCGGGCCACCAGCGGACTCTACCGAGCCCCCGCACCTCGGCAGCAAAGGTCCGCCGGGCACCAGAAACCGCGAACCGGATGAGCCCGGTCCTGCGTACTGCAGACGAATTGTCTTCACAGATTCTCAGTTGTCCGCGATACAGACCGGGTCACGGCTAGCTTGAGCCGGCGCTATCGACGGGGAGAACCCACCAAATGAACAGTCATCGCCGACCAACTCGGCCGATCGTGGCCGGCCTGCTGGCCGGTGCGGTCGGCGGCATCGTCGCCGCACTCGTCTCGCTGCCGCTGCGATCGCCGGACGACCTCATCGCCAACACGGCGAGCGTGATGGCGGTGGCGCTCGTCGTTGGGCTCCTCGGCGGTCTCCTGTGGCAGCGCGTCCAGGGTGCGGCCGATGGACGGCGCAGATTGCTCATATATGCCGCAGCGGGGTTCGTTGGAGCGGTTGCCGTCCTCGCCATCCTCGAGGCGGTGGCCCTCGATCGTTTCATCAGCTTCGGGGTTCCGTTGGCCGCGATCATCTTCGTCGCGGTGGGTGCGCTCCCGCCGCTCTTCGCCGAGATGGAGATGCCGCCCTGGGCCGCGCCGATCGGTCTGGTCGCCGCAGTGGTAGTGGGCGGAGGGCTGGCATCTATCGGGGACGCGGCAAGCGGTGATCTCTCGCTCGACGACTTGCCGGCCGCCGCGCCCGGGACGACCGCAAGCTCGACTACGGCGGCGGCTGCACCCTGAACATCCCCGAGGACCTGCCGGCGCCAACGTTCACCTTCACGAACGGAACCGCCACTTGGTCGGTGCCCGAGACGTTCGTCGACGGCTCGATCGAGGCGGTTGGCGTCGGACGGTCCGAACGGCTCAGCGGCACCCTTGATCTCACCGGGACCTCGGAGATCAGCGTCGACCTGACTACGTTCGTGTCGGACCAATCGCGCCGCGACCGGCGCGTCAACGGTCTGTTCGCGGCCGACCCGATCGCGACGTTCCGCACGAGCGAGCTGACGTTGCCGGCCACCTACACGGAGGGCGAGGTCTATGCCACCGACATCACCGGAGAGCTGACGGTCAACAGCGTCACCCGCACCGTCACCTGGTCGGTCGAGGCCCGCCTCACGGGAAACCAGCTCGATGTCACCGGCGAGCTCGACATCGTCCTGACCGACTTCGAGGTCCAGCCACCTTCCATCGGCGGGTTCGTGGTGGTCGAGGACGAGGCCCGGCTGGAAGTGTTGTTCTCCGCCACGGGCTGAGCGCGACTACGCCGACGCGCCCGGCGGCTACGCAGCGTAGGATATGGTCATCTGGTAGAACAGATGTGTAGACGTGAATGGGCCCGTGTGCTGCGGGCTAGGGACTAATGGGAGGAATGGAATCCAGATGTCTGTACTCGTAACCCCTGCCGGGACGCGCCCGGAAGCCTGGCGGCGGCGCCGCTGGCTCGCGCTCGTCTCGGCTTTCGTCCTGGCGATGGCCTCGTTGAGCCTTCTGGCGAGCCCCGCCGACGCCAAGCGGAAGGCCGATCCGCCGGGCCAGCTCGTCCAGCTCCAGCTGCTGGCGTTCAACGACTACCACGGCCACCTCGAACCCAACACACCCGGATCCGCCGACGGCGTGACCGCCGGCGGCGGCGAGTATCTATCGGCGATGCTCAACCAGCTGCGGGAAGGCAACAAGTACAGCCTGACCGTGGCCGCAGGGGACCTGATTGGAGGCTCGCCCGCCTTTTCGGGGCTCTTCCACGATGAACCTTCTGTCGAATCGCTCAATGCGATGAAGCTCGACGTCTCGGGTGTCGGCAACCACGAGTTCGACGAGGGTGTCACCGAACTGCTTCGCATGCAG
>CAMYJM010000564.1 GCA_947258635.1 uncultured Acidimicrobiaceae bacterium | reverse complement strand
GGCCGGCCGCTGGATCTCGAATGGGCGGTGGACGCCGACCTCAATCCACCTGACCACATCGTGCTCCTGCAGAGCCGGCCCGAGACGGTGTGGAGTGAGCGAGATCGGATCCCAGTGTCAACCGGGGACAAGTCGACTCTGGATCACATCGTGGCGAACCTGCTGACCGGGGTGCGCTTGCGAGGAGATAAGCCTTCCACGGCGGAAGGCGAGCATGGCGGCTGAACCGTACGGATGACGACACGGCTCTTTGGGAGTGAAGGAAAGAACAGACGACGAGCGGACATTCCAAGCGAGGAGAGGGTTGATGAGCGAGACAAGGTTCCCGAGTCCTTTTGAGGTGCCCACCCCGGAAGGCTGCGAGGGATGGGAGAACCTATACCCGTACTACTACTTGTTCAGCGAGGAGCGTCGCGAGCTGGAGGAGTCGAAGTTCTGGTTCTTTGATGGCATGCACCATCCCGAGGTGCTCTACCCGTTCGACACCATCACGAGTGAGAGCTGGTGGGTGGCGCTCGGTGAGATGAACTCACGGGTGTACATCGTGCCGCCGGCCCTCGGAATCGACCAGCGTGTCCTCAACGGGCGGCTCTACATCAGCGCCAACGCCATCATGGACGAAGAGGTGGTCGGGGCTCGCGTCGCACACTTCATGGAACTTCATGGAGCGGGCCGGCTACTACTACGAGCACTGGGATGAGCTCTACGAGAACTGGAAGGGCAAGGCCACGGATACGGTCGAAGAGCTCAAGGCTGTCGAAGTCCCGACACTTCCCGAGATGGAGGATATCGAAACAGTCCGTGCCGGGCGCGGGCTCACTTCGGCGTATGACCTGCTCGTGGCGTACAACCGCGTCATCGAGAACATGCACAAGATCTGGCATCTCCACTTCGAGTTCCTCAACCTGGGATATGCCGCCTATTTGACCTACTTCGGATTCTGTAAGCAGCTCTTCCCGGACATTCCCGATCAGGTAGTGGCCCAGATGGTGGCCGGCATCGACGTTCTCCTCTTTCGCCCCGATGCGGAATTGAAGAAGCTGGCGGCCAAGGCGGTCGCCCTCGGTGTGGCCGAGGCCTTCAAGAAGGACACCGACCCGGCCGCGGTCCTCGCCACCCTCGAGCAGACGGATGAGGGTCAGCGGTGGATCGCGGAGCTCGAGAAGGCCAAGGACCCGTGGTTCTACTTCTCGGTCGGCTCCGGCTTCTATCACCATCACAAAACCTGGATCAACGACCAGACCTATCCCTTCAGCGGCATCACCGACTACATCGCCAAGATCGAAGCCGGGGTCAGCATCGAACGGCCGATGGATGAAGTCATCGCGGAGCGGGATCGGCTGTCGGCCGAATACGCCGCCCTGCTCGACGGCGACGATCTGAAGAACTTCAACGACCAGTTGGGCCTGGCCCGGACGGTCTTTCCGTTCATCGAGGACCACAACTTCTATGTGGAGCATTGGCACCACGCGGTGTTCTGGAACAAGATGCGTGAGTTCGGGCAGGTCTTCGTGGACAATGGTTTCTTCGAGGACGTGGACGACATGTTCTACCTCCACCGTTTCGAGGTCGAGGCCGCCCTATATGACCTCATCGCCTCGTGGGGTGTGGGTACTGCGGCGCGCGGGCCTGCGTATTGGCCCAAGGAAGTTGCCCGCCGCAAGGTGCTGTTCGAGAAGCTCTCCGAGTGGACGCCGATCCCGGCGTTGGGCGAGCCGCCAGAGGTGGTCACCGAGCCCTTCACGATCATGCTGTGGGGTATCACGTCGGACTCGATCCAGAATTGGCTGGGAATCGGCGGCGACGAAGAGGGCGACTACGACCTCAAGGGTTTCGCTGGGTCGCCGGGCACAGTGGAGGGCCCGGCGCGAGTGATCCTCAGCGCCGACGAGCTCCACATCGTGCAGGAAGGCGTAGTGCTTGTTTGTCCGATCACCAACCCGAGCTGGGGTACTGCGTTCTCCAAGATCGCGGCCGCGGTGACCGACATCGGCGGAATGATGTCGCATGCCTCGATCGTGTGCCGGGAGTACTCCGTTACGGCTGTGATAGGCACCGGCTTTGCGACGCAGAAGATCGTGACCGGCCTACGGCTGCTGGACAATGGTTCGGATGTCTTGCGTACATCGCGGCGGATATTGGCGCGGATCTACGCAAGAACGTGAGGTGCGATCAGTTCCTCCAGGGCCCGCTTGACGAACACGGGGACCATCCGTTTGCGGTAGCGGGACGTGAGGTCGGTGTTGTAGAGGGGTCGGGCCAGCTTGCGGGCGGCTTCGGCGGCGGCGGCAATGGAGTCCGGACCGAGAGGTTGCCCGACCAGCGCTTCCTCGGCGTCGGCTGCGCGTAGCGGCGCCGAGGCGACGGCTCCGAGGATGACGTTCGCTTCAGTGCAGATGCCGGCATCATCGCGGCGGATGGCGGCGGCGACGCCGAGGATCGGGAAGTCGACGCTGCCCCGGCGCCGCAGCTTGAGGTATGTCGCCTGCAGGCCGTCGTCGGCGGGGATGGCCACGCTGGTGATGATCTCGTCCGGCGACTTGGTGAGATAGTCGATGCCGTCGTCGACGTACAGCTCGGCGAGCGGCATCGTGCGGGCGCCGCCGGCACCGACGAGAGTCACCGCGGCCCCGAGCGCAACCAGAACCGGAGCCAGATCCGAAGAGCTCACCGCCCAGCAGTGCTGCTTGGCCGGTGCCACCCAGCAGGTGTCGCCGGCGGCCTTGAGGCACGGCTCGGCGGCTTGGCGCCACAGGTCCGGGTCATTGAGCCAGTAGCAGCGGGTGTCGACGCTCAGGTTGCCGCCTATGGTGCCCTGGTTCTGGATGGTGGGCGACGCCACCAGTCCGGCAGCGTGCGCCACCACGGGCGGCACGAGATCAGAATCGACGACTTCGCGCAGTGTTGTCCGAGCCCCGATATGGATCGTGTCGTCCTCAACCCGGATCCCGC
>CAMYJM010000563.1 GCA_947258635.1 uncultured Acidimicrobiaceae bacterium | reverse complement strand
GTACCGCACGTGTACGGGTCGACGCTCGAGTCGGTCTACTACGGCATCGGCTACGCCCAGGGTCAGGATCGCCTGTGGCAGGCCGACGTCCACCGCCGGCTCGGGACCGGCACGCTGGCCGAGTTCTTCGGGCCGTCGTCGGTGGGTGGCGACATCCAGAGCCGCACCCTGTTCGGTCCACCGGAACGGCGGGCCGAGCTGCTCGCCGGAGCGTCCCCCGAGTTTCAAGCTTCATTGCAGGCATTCGCCGACGGGATGAACCGATGGATCGGCGAAGCGACTGCCACCGGTCGGCTTCCCGTCGAGTACGGCGCGTTCGGCCTCACGCCTCGCCCCTGGACGGTCGACGATTCGATCGCCACCTTCATGCTCCTCGGCAGCCAGTTCGGCTGGTTCGGCAGCGAAGAGCTGCAAAACGCCCAGGAACTGGCCGCGCTGATGGCACGTAACGGTCCGGCCGACGGCGCCGCCGTCTTCGCCGACACTCACTGGCTCGACGATCCGGATGCACCAACGACCGCTCCGGCCGACGGAGCAATGGGCGCGGTACGGCGCGGTGCCGGATCGCACGCCGAGCTGCCGCCGGGGATGTCCAAGGCGGCCGCCGAATTCGCCAAGGCCCGCAAAGCATTCGAGAGCAATCTGGCGCGGGGCAGATGGGCTACGGGGTGCCCCAGATAAACCATGAGATCGGGATCCACGGCGCCGGGTTCGACGTCACCGGGATGGAGATCGCCGGCTGGCCGGGCACCCCGATCGGCGTCGGCCGTGAATACGCTTGGACATTGACCTCCGGCATCACCGACAACACTGACATCTATGTGGAAGTGCTGAACGGCTCCGGGCAGTACCTGTTCGATGGGCAGTGGTGGGATTTGGACTGCCGCACTGAGACGATCGGTGCCCGCGGTGCTCCACCGATCGACACCGAGATCTGCGAATCGGTGCATGGGCCCGTCATGGGAACCGCCCCCGGCGTTGCGTTCACCTTCAAGACCCCGACACGGGGAGAAGAGCTCAACAGCCTCGAGGAGTGGACCAACCTGGCGCGGGCCAAGTCGATCGAGGACTTCGCGGAGTCGCTGTCGAAGATCGCCTACAACTTCAACGTGCTCTACGCCGATGCTCGCGGCAACATCGGCTACTGGCACATCGGGTTCATCCCGGTACGGGCCGCAGGCGACGATCCCTGGCTGCCGCACGACGGTACCGGCGGCTCCGAATGGCAGGGCTACATCCCGTGGGATGAGATGCCGCATGCGCTGAACCCCGAGCAGGGGTGGATGACGTCGTGGAACAACAAGCCGCAGGTCGGTTGGGAGAACTCGGCGGCGGGGTTTGGCACCTTCGGGCCGGTACATCGGGTCAACACCCTGATCAATATGCTCGAGCAAATCGAACCGGGCACGGCCAGCATGGCGACTCTCGAGGCGATCAACCGGGCGGCCGGCTGGACCACCGACACCCCGTCGGGGAGTGCGAGTACGGTCTTCGTGTCGACCCTGCTCCATGACCTGCTTGCCCATGTGGACACCGGCGTGGACGGTCGCCTCCCTGCCATCGTCGCAATGCTCGCGGGATGGGACTGGCTGCAGGTCGACGGCGACGGAGACGACGCCTACGACGGTCCGTCGGTGGCCGTGTTCAACACCTGGTGGGATGCTCTCGTGGAGCGAGTGCTGGGTGATGAACTGGGGCCCGGGCTGAACGGCAATGTGGCGAGCAACATCGTGGCGCGACTGCTCGATGATGATCCTGCGGTCCCGGTCCTGCACGACTACCTGGACGGCGAAACCGCCGGGCAGGCCGTCACCGGTGCCCTCGTGGATGCCCTCGACGCCCTGGCAGGCACCTATGGCTCGACGGATGCCGGCGATTGGCTGCAGCCTGTGGCCAAGATCAGTTGGAGCCCGCTGGGGGCCGGCACCGTCCCGGACACTATCTGGATGAACCGGGGGACTTACAACCAGATCGTTCACCTCGGGAAGGGGCCGCATCTCTACGCCGAGAACGTGATATCACCGGGCCAGAGCGGCGATCCGTTCAGCCCCCACTTCGCGGATCAGCTGGCGCTGTACGCCACCTGGACCTACAAGCCGTTGGTCCTGGTTCGCCAGGACCTCAAGGGGCACACCGAGTCGGTCACCAAGC
>CAMYJM010000562.1 GCA_947258635.1 uncultured Acidimicrobiaceae bacterium | reverse complement strand
CGAACCCACGCGTGGGCGCCGTAGTGCTGAACCCGGAAGGGGATGAGGTCGGCGCGGCGTTTCACGATGGCCCTGGTACCCCTCATGCCGAAGTGCTGGCGCTGCGCGCCGCGGGCAGCGCCGCCGTGGGCTCTACCTTGGTCACCACGCTGGAACCGTGTTCCCATCACGGGCGGACCCCACCGTGCACCGAGGCCTTGATTGCCGCCGGAGTGACCCGGGTCATCGTGGGGACCACCGACCCCGACATCAGGGTCGCCGGGTCCGGCATCGCCCAACTGCGAGCGGCCGGCATCGAGGTGACGGTCGGCGTCGTCGCCGATGAAGTCGTGGCGGCCGACCCCGGGTACTTTCACCATCGGCGCACCGGACGGCCCCACTTCCGTGTGAAGCTGGCGGCCACCCTCGATGGGCAAATCGCGGCGCTCGATGGGACGTCGCAGTGGATCACCTCGCCGGCGGCTCGAGAGGATGCGCACCGCTTGCGGGCATCCGCTGATGCTGTTGTCGTGGGTGCCGGAACGCTGCGGGCGGACGATCCGCTGCTGAGCGCCCGGCTCGATTCTTTTGTCGGACGCCAGCCGCGTCCTGTGGTAATCGCCGGCGACGGCGCACTTCCTGCCGAGCGTCGGCTCTATGGGCGGGATCCGATCATCTATGCACCCCACCCGCACCACTCCGTGGCCGGTTGTGAGGTCGTGGTCGCCGCCGGACCGAACGGTGTCGACCTGGCGGCCGTTGCCAAGGATCTGGCCGATCGCGGGATGCTCGAGATCCTGGTAGACGGCGGCCCGACGCTCGTCACTTCCTTCATCCAGAGCGGCTTGGCCGACGAGATCACGCTCTACTTCGGAGCCAAGTTGGCGCTGGGCACCGGGCTGCCGATGCTGACCGGGCCGTTCGCAACCCTCGGGGACGCCGCCGGAGTCGAGATCCTGGAGGTAGCGAAGCTGGGCACGGATGTCCGCATCGATGTCCGACCCGAAGGAGGCGCCGGCTGATGTTCACCGGAATCGTCGAGCGGCTGGCCGAGGTGGTGGCCGTCGAGCCCACGGCTGCGGGGCGCCGCCTTGTGGTCGACAGCGGCTTCGATGAAACGCCGCATGTGGGCGACTCGATCGCGGTCAACGGGGTGTGCCTAACCGTCATCGATACGGCCGGTGGCCGGATTGCCTTCGATGTCGTCGCGGAGTCCCTCGATCGCAGCAACCTCGGATCGCTCGAAGCCCGCAGTCGGGTCAATCTGGAGCGCCCGATGGCGGCCTCGGGTCGCTTTGACGGCCACGTGGTCCAGGGCCATGTCGATGGTCGGGGAACCGTCGTCAGCCGGACGAGCGAGGGTGACGCCGACCGGCTCCGTGTGGAACTGCCGTCCGATCTGGCCCGTTACGTCGTACCGGTCGTGAATACCAAGAAGGTCGAGGAGGCCATAGCCGCAATAGCTCGCGGCGACTTCGTCCTCGTCATAGACGATGAGGAGCGGGAGAACGAGGGTGATCTGATCATCGCCGCGGAGAAGGCGACCGAGGAGAAGATCGCTTTCATGGTGCGATACACCAGCGGGCTGATATGTGCCCCGATCGAAGGGTCCCGGCTCGATGAGCTGGGATTGCCGCTGATGGTGCTCGAGAACACCGACTCCCACAAGACCGCGTTCACCGTGTCCGTCGACTACGTCCCGGGAACCTCGACCGGCATCTCGGCGGCGGATAGGGCCGAGACGTTGCGGGCGATGGCCAACCCGACAACGCGCCCGACGGACCTGGCCCGGCCCGGTCACATCTTCCCGCTCCGGTATCGAGAAGGGGGCGTCCTGGTGCGCCCCGGCCACACCGAGGCAGCCGTCGACCTGGCTCGTATGGCCGGGCTCCATGCCGCCGGGGCCCTCTGCGAGATCGTCAATGACGACGGCTCGATGGCTCGCGGTGATTCCCTGGTCGCCTTCGCCGCCGAGCACGACATCCCGATCCTCACTATTGAAGACTTGATTGCGTATCGGTGGGCGACCGAGGCTCTGGTCAGCCGCGAGGTCGAAACGGATCTGCCGACCGAGCATGGTGACTTCAAGGCCTATGGCTACCGCGTCAGCGTCGGTGAGCCCGAGCAGGTTGCCCTGGTGATGGGTGATGTCGCCGGCCGGAGCGACGTGCTCGTCAGGGTGCATTCCGAGTGCTTGACCGGAGATGTCCTCGGTAGTCAGCGGTGTGACTGTCGCAACCAACTCATGGACTCGATGGCCCAGGTTGCCGCCGCTGGCGAGGGCGTAATCATCTATGTACGGGGTCACGAGGGCCGCGGGATCGGGTTGCTCTCGAAGTTGCACGCCTACCGCCTCCAGGATGACGGGGCCGACACGGTCGACGCCAATCTGCAACTCGGATTTGCTGTCGATGCCCGCCACTACGGCCCGGCGGCCCAGATCATCAACGACCTCAAGATCGCCTCAGTGGTTCTGCTCACTAACAACCCGGCAAAGGTCGGGGGATTGCAGCAGCTCGGCGTCGAGGTCTCAGGTCGGGCTCCCCTCGAGATGACGCCGACGGAGCGGACCAAAGACTATCTAGCCACAAAGGCGGCGCGCCTCGGGCATCTGATCGGCACCAAGCTCGATGGGGGTTGAGGCCGGCAGCTCCAACGCCTC
>CAMYJM010000561.1 GCA_947258635.1 uncultured Acidimicrobiaceae bacterium | reverse complement strand
GACGAGAGCATCGACCTCAGGACCGCGGCGGCGAGCACTATTACGACCTGACGACCCGCCGGCGCCCGTCGGCCGGGACCGCGGTCACTATCCTGGCCAGAGGAGGACCCGCGGCAGTGTCCGCAGCGGGTCGCGCGCGAGAATGCCCGAGCCCAACACCTACAACGTGTTCCTCTGCCATCCGCACACCCACGCCGTGTGGGTGGAGCAGCTCGCCGGCAGGCTGACCGACGAGGCGCACCTGACGGTGTGGCTCGACAAGTGGGTGCTGATACCGGGTGAGGACTTTCAGCCCGAGATGGCCAAGGGCCTCGAGGTGGCGGACACCTGCGCCGTGTTCGTGGGAGCCGAGACGCCGAGCGGCTGGGTCGAGCAGGAGATCCAGAAGGCGCTGAATCGGCAGGCGGCCGACGAGTCCTTCCGGGTCATACCCGTGCTCATGGACGACGCCGAGGAGGCGGCTGTGAACGACTTTCTCGAGCTGCGCACTTGGGTGGACTTTCGCGCCGGCGCCGAGGAGGCGTTTCATCGGCTGGTGAGCGGCATCCGCGGCGAGGCGCCGGGACGATGGAAACCGCCGCCGCCGGGGGATGAGGAAAAGGTCAAGAAGCAGCTGCGCTACATCGCATCGCTGCAGAGCGAAGGTCTCCTGTTCGACGACGTTGCGAAACAGGCACAGGAGAAGCTGCTCTGGGAGGCCTTGGCCAATGTCTAGCTCAGTTCGCACGCTGACCTATGACATCTTCCTCAGTCACGAGCGTGCCGACGACGCGATTGTGACCGAGCTTGCCCAGGCGCTGACACAGATGGGTTTTCGTGTATGGCTCGACCTTTGGGAGCTGGTGCCCGGAGCACCCATCAGCTCCGCTGTTTCTGACGCGGTCGCCGAGGCCAGGGTCTTTGCGGTTTGCGTTGGAGCCCGCCGCTCCAAATGGGGTGATGTCGAGTTGGACACGGCACTGGCGGCCAAGGCGGCGCAGCGACCCGACCTGCGCATTCTCGCCATCCTCCTCCCCGGGGCGGGTTTCGACGCAATCCCCGCTCCATTGCAGCAGTTTCAGGCGCTCGACCTGACCGAGGGGATGACGGCGGGCGCCATCGAGAACCTGGCGGCGGCGGTCGGCGGACGTGACCAAGCTGAGCCCGGCGGTCGGGATGAAACGACGCCTGAGCGACCCTCCCGGCTCGCCGAGGTCGATTTCGAGCAGCTTCTCCGAAACGCCGACGAGGCCCTGGTGGTTGATCCCGACAATTTGGCGGCTCGTAAGGCGCGGGTAGCCGCGTATCTGAGCATGGATCGCGCTGAAAAAGCCCTCGACGACCTCGACTTGCTGCTGGCAGCGGATCCCGCCGACGTCATGATGTTGCTGCAGAAGGCGGCCGTGCTCGCCCAGCTGGGCAGGACCGGAGCGATGAAGGAGCTCGCCCAGACCATCGCCGAAAACGCCGAGATAGTGGTGACGGAGCTCGATCGTACGTTGGGCTCGCTCTCGAAGCCCTTGCAGTCGATACGAGCGTCGCGCAACAGTTGGCAGGGCAATCGGCCGTCCACAGGATCTTCGCCGTTTTGCAGCAGGATCGGGAGAGCGCGGTGCGGTTTGTGAAAGCAGAGGCGGCGTCGATCGAGGCGCAAGCCCTCGTCGCCGAGGGAGACGTCGACGCGGCCATTGAACGGCTCAGGTACGCGATCGACTTGGATACCAGCCGAGCGCCGATCCGGATTCAGCTCTTCGAGGCGCTCGCCCAAGCCGGCAGGACCGAAGAGCTCGCCGCGATGACGCGGGAGCTCGAGCTGGCCGCCGAGCAACCCGCCGAGTTGATACCTTTGGCAGTTGCTAAACGTGCCGGCGGGGACCTCGAAGGTGCCATGGCCCTGCTCGACCGGAGCGTTGAGCTGGACCCGGAAGATCCACTCACCCGGGCGATCCGGAGCGACACTCTTGCCGGCATGGGGAGGTTCAGCGACGCCGCTGTCGACCTGCAAGTCGTCGTCGAAGACAACCCGTCGAACTGGGGGGCGCTGAATCGGTTGATCGCCTTGTATCGAGCGGTCGGAGATCTGGACGGCGAGGCTCGAGCACTCGATGTCCTCGCCGACAATGCCGGGCGCGCCCTTCCGTCGCTTCTCCGCTCCCAGCCGGTTCAAGACGGTGGGCTTGCCGGCGACGATGTGATTCAGATCATTGAGGAGAACGTCACCGAGGTGGCTGCTCAGTTTCGAGCGCAGGCTGCCACGTTGCGTGTGAAGTCTCTCTGGCGCCAGGGTCGGCGCGCCGATGCGCTGCATGCCGCTTTCGCCGATATCGTCAAGTGGCCGAAGCAGTACACAACATGGGCCTCCGCCTTGGTGCTGCTGGCCGAGGAACCGAACCTGATCGAACCCGACGTAGCGGGCGTCGACTCCTGGATCATTGACACCTGGCAAGCACTGCGATCCGGAGCGCAAGGCGAGGCGGGCGCAGCGGCGGCCGCACTGACGCCAGTCGTCGAACGGGAGCCCGACGTGGGAGTGGTCCGCTGGCTACGGGGGGCGATGTTGTGGGATGGGGGAGATGCGGAGGCCGCGGTGGCCGATTTCGCGATCGCCGCCGAGCTCGACCCGGCGGCGCCTGGGCCGCGGATCTCGCGCGGTGATGCCCTCAGCAGCATGGGGCGGCTCGAGGATGCCCTGGTGGCCTTCAACGAGGTCCTCATCGACCTGGCGGCGGGGGCGGACCGCGAGATCTACTTCAAGCGCGCCGAGGTCCGCCGCCGGCTCGGCCTCTATCAAGCCGCCATCGATGATCTGGAGCACGCTTTGCGGATGCCGTCGGGTGACCCCAGCCTCGT
>CAMYJM010000560.1 GCA_947258635.1 uncultured Acidimicrobiaceae bacterium | reverse complement strand
ATTCGGGGCGTAGCGCAGTCTGGTTAGCGCACTGGTCTGGGGGACCAGGGGTCGGAGGTTCAAATCCTCTCGCCCCGACCATTTTTTTCTTTATATTTCAGGTAGTTAATTTCTGAAAACCCTCTAAATAAGTACACCAGGAGTACACTGGACTTTATTAGACTCAACTTACTCAAGTCTTATATTTAAGGATGCCCCTTATAATATCAAAGACTTATCTTTGAAATTATGTCCTCGGGGGCAGCGGTTTGGTATCGCGTTTGTCGGTGGAGATTCGTGAAAAACGCGGATTAGCCTACAGCGTTTACAGCTACTTTCTTCCAATGCGGGAACTGGGCCCGTATTTGATCGGTCTGCAGACGCGCAACGACCAAGTTTCTCTAGCCGTTGCGGTCGTCCAGGACACGGTCGAGAGATTCGTCGCCGAGGGTCCCACTGAGGCCGAATTGGAGGCCGCGATTGGGGACGAGGAGCGATCGACCGCGGAGTTGGGCGACGTCCTGTTTGCCGCCGTCAACGTTGCCCGCCATCTGAGGATCGACCCTGAGCTGGCCGTGCGGGCCGCCACCGTCCGCTTCGAGGAGCGCTTCCGCTGGATCGAGGCTCACGTCGGCGACGGCGACATGGCGGCCATGTCGCTGCGCGAGCTCGATGCCCTCTGGGATCGGGCCAAGGCCGCCGGGATCGGCGAGTCGTAGTGGCCTTTGACGCCGAGATGGCTCGTGACGAGGTACCTTGCTGGCCGTGACTGCGCTGGACGTGACTGCGGAACTCGACATCGTGACTGTGGCGGCGGAAACCCTCACCACCACCACCGATATCGATTGGTTCATCTTGCTCATCACGCTGTTTGGCGGCCTGGCGCTCTTCCTGCACGGGATGGATCGGATGACCGAGGCGCTGAAAGTCGTGGCCGGAGACCGGTTACGCGGGATTCTCTCCCGGCTCACGTCCAATCGCGTCGTCGGTGCCATCACCGGAGCGGCGATCACCGCCATCATCCAATCGTCTTCGGTGACGACCGTGCTGGTGGTCGGGTTCAAGACTTCGGGCCTCATGACGCTGGCGCAAGCGATCGGCGTGATCATCGGCGCCAACGTCGGCACCACGGTCACCGCACAGGTGATTGCGTTCAAGGTGACCAAATACGCACTGGCTCCCGTTGCGGTCGGGTTCGCACTGATGTTTTTCGGCAAGCACGAAGTCCGCCGGGCATGGGGTAAGGCCATCCTCGGTCTCGGGTTGGTGTTCTTCGGGATGGCCGTCATGGCCGATGCCATGGAGCCGCTGCGCGACTACCAGCCATTTGTCGATGCCATGAATGGGCTCAAGAACCCACTGGTTGGGATCGTCGTCGGGGCGGCATTCACCGCCATCATCCAGTCGTCTTCGGCTACGACCGGACTTGTCATCGTCCTCGCCGGAGCCGGCCTGATCTCACTCGAAGCTGCGATCGCGCTCGTCCTCGGCGCCAACATCGGCACGGCGGTCACGGCGGCGCTGGCTGCCATCGGCAAGCCGCGTAATGCGCAGCGGGCGGCCCTGGTCCACACGCTGTTCAACGCCCTGGGCGTGCTGATCTGGCTCCCGTTCATCAGCCTTCTCGCCGACATGGTCGTCTCGATCGGCGGCGGTATCGAACGGGAGGTCGCCAACGCCCACACCATCTTCAACGTGGTCAACACCGTGATCTTCATCGGGTTCACCAATCAACTGGCCGTGCTCGTGACCCGGGCGCTGCCGGATCGCCCCGAGCTCGACGAGAAGCTGATCAGGGCCAAGTACATCGACACGGAGCTGGTGAAGACGCCGGTGCTCGCCCTCGGCCGGGCTCGCCTCGAGCTGTTGCGCATGGCGGGCCGGGTGCGGCGCATGCTCCTCGAGGTGTTGCCGCCCACGCTCGACGGGCCCGGCACCGCACTCATGGAGGTGCGGGCCCTCGACGACGAGGTCGACTCGCTGCATGGCCAGATCGTGCGTTTCCTCGGCCAGGTGAGTCAGTCTCCGCTCTCGGATCGGGACACGACCGAGCTGATGGCGTTACTCGAGGCGACCAACAACATCGAGGCGATCGGGGACATCATCGAGACCAACATCGTGCTTCTCGGCTTCCAACGGATCGAGAGGAATATCTCGCCGAGCCAGGCAACCCGCTGGGTGATCAACGATCTGCACACGTCGGTGCTCGAAGCATTCGATGGGGCGATGGAGGCGCTGACCGCGGGTGACCCCCAGGTCGCTCGGGCCGTGGCGAACATGAAGCAGGACATAAGC
>CAMYJM010000559.1 GCA_947258635.1 uncultured Acidimicrobiaceae bacterium | reverse complement strand
TGGCGGCCCGCGCCGACATGGGCAGCATCAGGATCGCCCCTCGGCTCTTTGCGGTACGGCCTGAGGTAACGACCTTGGCTGAAAGCCTTGCCGACGATGAGTCGGTCGCAATCGACTGCGGTGAGGTACACGGCCTCGTGTTTGCAGATCCGTTGCGGTTCAAGCAGATTCTTCGCAATCTTCTTACCAACGCCGTGCGCTACGGTGGCCCGCGAGCAAGGATCCAGTCGGAACAGGTCGACGGTGTGATGTACATCTCCGTGTGCGACAACGGTAACGGCATTGCGCCGGAACGGCGGGACACCATCTTCAACCTCTATGAGCGCGACGAAACGCAGCCGACCGTGACCACCTCCGTCGGGGTCGGCCTCACGGTGGCCCGTCAGCTGGCACGGCTCATGGGTGGCGACCTCGGTTACGACTACGTCGACGGTTGGAGCTGCTTCCGATTGACGCTTCCTGGGTCCGCCGGCAAGGTTCCGGCCGAGCCGACATAGGGAACCGCGGAGTCCGCCGACCGATCCCGGCCGGGGATAGACAGGTCCAGAACCGCGACATAACAGACCTAGCGGTTGCCGAACATCCGCTTCGACCGTGTCGGCTTCCCCCCATGTGGTAGGAGCGATACGCTGTGGCAACACTATCGAGGAGGAACTGATGTCCGAGCTCGCGGGTAAGACGATGTTCATCTCAGGCGGGAGCCGGGGCATCGGTCTTGCGATTGCCAAGAGGGTTGCCGCCGCCGGCGCCAACGTGGCCCTGATCGCCAAGACAGCCGAACCTCACCCGCGACTACCCGGCACCATCTATACGGCTGCTGAGGAGATCGAAGCCGCCGGAGGTAAGGCGTTGCCGATTGTCGGCGACATCCGATTCGATGATCAAGTCGAGGCTGCAGTTGCTGCGACGGTTGCGGCCTTTGGCGGGATCGACATGTGCGTGAATAACGCATCGGCGATCACCTTGCTCGGCGCAGAATCGCTGCCGATGAAGGCATACGATCTGATGCAGGACATAAACACGCGCGGCACCTATCTCGTATCACGCACCTGCCTCCCCCACTTGAAGAACTCCGACAACCCCCACATTCTGACCCTGAGTCCGCCGCTCAACATGGCCCAGCATTGGTTCCAAAACCATGTTGCCTACTCGATCGCCAAGTACGGCATGAGCATGTGCACTCTCGGCATGGCCGGAGAGTTTGCGCGCCACGGGATTGCGGTGAACAGCCTGTGGCCGCGCACCATCATCGCCACCGCGGCGGTCCAGAATCTGCTCGGTGGCGACGAGGCGATGCGTCGGTCACGGCGTCCCGAGATACTCGCGGACGCCGCCTACGAGGTCATGCAACGGCCAAGTCGAGAAAACACCGGCAACTTCTACATCGACGACGAGGTGGCTCTACGGGACGGACAAACCGCTGAGCCATCCGGCCGCCCGGCTCAGGGCTTCTTCGAGTCCGAGTGATGCTCCCTCGGCGGTCAGCACCTCGACCTTGGCTTCACCCAGGTGGCGGACCAATTTGTGGCGTAGCTCTTCCAGCTCGGGATCCCGCTGACGTTGATTGGCGCTCGCCTTTGCCTACTGGTGGATCTGGGACCACGCCGTGTCGGCCCCGGCCGTGGCATCCCGGAAGGCGGCGGCGAGTGCGTCATCCGAAATGCCCATGATGTGAGCGCGTGCCCAATCGCCTTTCTCGTAGGCGACGACGCCCATGAGCGCCTCGCCCATGATCCCGCCCTGGGAAACGATCGCGTCGACGATCTCGGGATCCAGCGGAAGAGCCCCCAGCGCCTTGTCGGCCGGCACATCGAGCAACGCATCGATCACCGAGAACAACCCGACGACATGGAAGCGTTGCCGATCCTGCCTGCCGAGACGCTCGGCGAGCGCCTCGCACACTCGGGCCCGAACCATTGCCACCTTGGTGAGTTCGTTCGGCTTGTTGTTCACCTTCGACATGCTCATCATGGCGACCCACTCGATGATCTGCTTGGTCCCCACCAGCATGACCGCTTCCTCGATCGACGCGAGCGGTCGCGGAAGTGAGTACTGAGCTGAGTTGACGACTTTCAGGATGCGGTAGCTGAGCGAGACGTCACGCCGGATCACCTCAGCAATGTCGGA
>CAMYJM010000558.1:916-2484 GCA_947258635.1 uncultured Acidimicrobiaceae bacterium | reverse complement strand
AGGTGCCCTCGCTGGCGAAGTACTCGTCGTACGGGTTGTGCGTCTCGTGCTCCCTGCTTTCCACCGACAGCACCAGGCTGTCGGGATGGCGCGCCCGCCAGGCGCCCCAGGTGGTCTTCTCGCCGTAGGGCAGCTCCACCAGATCGGCGCCCTCCAGCTCGCCGCCGATCGCCTCCGAGGTCATGATCGACCACCAGCTGTCGGTCTCGCGATCGCGCATCACCAGCGACGCCTGCCACAGCGCCCCCGAGGCCTCGAAGTTGAGCTCCCGATCGCCGAACTCGCGGCCGTACACGACGGCCGTGTTGGCCAGCGGTCACCAGACCGCCGCGTAGGCAGTCTCGCCGGTCTTGTCGTTGACCACCTCGTGGCGGTTGAGCAGGTTGAGGCTGTAGGCCTTGGCCTGGCCGTCGACGGCGACCCCCAGGATCCAGGCGTCGTCGGGCAGCTCGGCGTCGGCGGCGCCGACGAACTGCGGATCCAGCACCGCGGCGATCCGGCCGCGCGGCAGCAGCTGCTCGACACCCGGTGGCGGCTCGTCGGCGGCCATGGTCGTCTCGACGGTCATCGCACCGATGACCAGCAAGCCGGCGAGCGCCGGCGGAAGGCTGTGAGCTCGGCGCATACGTGGCTCTCCTCGCGTCTCATCTACGGCGCTGTCGGCCGGCAGGATCTAGCCCGCGGCCGGCCGGGGGATCGACGCCGGTTCACCCGGCACGTTCTCACGAAGCGGTGCCATGTGCGAGGCGCACATCCCGGGCTCCTGCAGGCCGGCCTCGCAGGGAGTCGACAGCTTTCAGCTGATCCAGAAGAACGGACCGTGGTGGATCGTCCCGGTGGTCAACGAGCTGCCGACGCCCGCCAGGCCGGTGCCCGAAGAGCTGTTCGACTGAGGGGGCTCCGAAGGCCCTTTGCTACCCTGACGCCGGTCATGTGGCGGGACAAGGCGGTCTGGATCACCGGCGCCTCCTCGGGCATCGGCGAGGCCCTCGCCCGGGAGCTCAGCCGGCGCGGAGCGCGGTTGGTGCTCTCGGCGCGCCGGCGGGAGCGGCTAGAAGCCCTGCGCCGGGAGCTGGTCGCGCCCGAGCGGCACCTGGTAGTGCCCTTGGACCTGGCCGACCCCGAGGCGATCCGTCCGGCCGTCGATGCGGCCCTGGCCCACGCCGGCAGGATCGACGTCATGGTCCACAACGCCGGCATCAGCCAGCGCTCGCTGGTCTTCGACAGCGATCTCGAGGTCGACCGCCGGCTGCTGGAGGTCAACTTTTTCGGCACTGTGGCCCTGACCAAGGCCCTGCTGCCGGCGATGCTCGAGGCGGGCGGCGGCCGGTTCGTCGTGGTCACCAGCCTGGTGGGCAAGATCGGCACCCCGGTGCGCTCGGCCTACGCCGCCTCGAAGCACGCCCTGCACGGCTTTTTCGATTCGCTGCGGGCCGAGCTCTGGGACCAGGGGATCCGGGTCACCCTGATCTGCCCCGGCTTCATCAAGACCGAGCTGCCGCTGCACGCCCTGACCGGCGACGGCACGCCGCAGGGGACCATGGACCGGACGCAACTCGCCGGCTACC
>CAMYJM010000558.1:0-887 GCA_947258635.1 uncultured Acidimicrobiaceae bacterium | reverse complement strand
GAAGAGGTGCTGATCGGCGGCAAGGAGAAGTACGCCGTCTTGCTCAAACGGCTGTTTCCCGACCTCTTCAGCCGCCTCATCCGGCGTGTCCGCGTGACCTGACCCTCAGCGCTCCAACAGTCTGGCCTACCCGTTGGAGTGGTTGGCCTACCCATCCGCGCGGGTGTTGTGAGATCGCGGCCCGGGCAGCATCCTCAGCCGACAGTTCGAAACAGAAGGGGGGTCTCATGGACCGCAGGGTTCTGCTCTCGATGCAGCCTCTCGGTTGGCGCAGGCCAGGAGCCGTCCAGGCGGCGATCGCGGCATCGGTCGGGCTGATGTTGGTCGGTTGTGGTCCGCCACCGTCCGATCTCTCCACCGGCGAGATTCAGGCGTCGGTTCAGCCGACACGAGTGCTCGCCTCGTCGCCGGGCCTGCAACGCCGCGGGCAGGTCGTCTACGAGAAACAGTGCCAGGCCTGCCACGGCATGGCGGGAGACGGCCAGGGAGACGCCGCGTACCTCCTCTACCCCAAGCCCCGCGACTTCACCCGCGGCCAGTATCGCCTGGTCTCGACCTGGGAGGGGGTGCCCACCGACGAGGACCTCTTCCGGACGATCTCCCGCGGCATGCCGGGCTCGGCCATGCCCTCCTGGGCGCAGCTGCCAGAGGAAGATCGCTGGGGCCTGGTGCACTACGTCAAGTCCCTGTCGAGCCGCCCGTTGGAGATCCCCGAGGCGGAGGAGCCGACCAAGCTCTACGGCGCCGGCAAGGGAGTCATTCAGGCCGCCGCCATGCCTGCCGAGACGGCGGCGGGCGAGGCGCGAGCGCACGAGCTGTTCGCCCAGGGATGCGCCCCCTGCCACGGCGAGTCGGGCCGGGGTGACGGCAGCCAGGAGCAGTTCGAC
>CAMYJM010000557.1 GCA_947258635.1 uncultured Acidimicrobiaceae bacterium | reverse complement strand
GGCGAGCCGGGAATCGTCGGACTCGGTCTCGCCATCGGCTTGGCCGCCTTTGCCGGCGCCCTCGAGCTGGCCGCCAAGCCGCTCGAGGCTTCCCTCAGGTACGGGGCCGTCGTGATGGCGGGGGCGAGCTGGCTCGCCGGGCTCGTCGGAACTGCGGTGTCGGCAGACGCAGGCATCGTCCTCACCGCCGTGATCGGTGGAGCACTCTCTCTGGCGGTCGTCGAGCTGGCGCGGCGGTCCGCCGCGGAGCCGACCGCATCGGGCCCACCGGCGAACCTGACGATCTCGCAAGCCTGGGCGCTCCTCGGGACGATGAGCGTCGCCTTCGCGATTGTGATCGCCATCAGTACGGACGCCGACAAGACGACCTGGCAGTACGGGATTGCCAGCGGCCTGACGCTGCTGGCGATTGCCGCTGCCCGCGGTGCCCTACCGCTCGGCGCGGCCGGATTGCGAGAGGCGTCCGGAATTGTGGGCCTCGGGGCGCTGGCGTCGTTCCTCTACGGCTCGGGTGTCGGCACCACGGGCTTCGTGATTGTGATGTTGATCGTTGCCGCGGCAGCCAGCGTGGCGATCCTGCAAGTCGTGAGCAAGGAGGCCGACTCGATCTGGTTGCCGCCTCTCCAATTGCTGGCGGTGTTAGCCAATCTGACGGCAACCGGATTCGCCGTGTCAACCATTCCTGATCGCCCACTCATTGCCACCGTTCTCCTGGCCGTCGGCATCCAGGCCATCGCTGTCGGAATCGGCTTGAACCGGCTGGCGCTGCTGGCGACGGGGCCACCGGCAATCGCCGTCGGCTTCGTTCTGACCGTGGCCGAAGCAGTTTCCGGAAGCGTGCAGTGGTATACGACGCCGCTGGCGCTCGTGATCCTCGCTGAAGTCGAGATCATCCGTCTCGGGGAGAGACCCGACTCCCCCCTCATGTCGACTCAACAGCTGTTCACGCTCGAATGGTCTGGGATCGCCCTCCTTGCGGTCCCCGCGGTCGTCGAGATGTTCTTCCGGGGTCCCCCGGCCGGCCTGCTGCTCGTCCCGGTGGCCGCGCTGCTGTTGTTATGGGCCATCGTCACGAGGATCAGGCGGCGGGCCGTCGCCGCCGCCGCGGTGGCCACCGGATCTGCGGTGATGATGGTGTCGTCCGCTTTAACCCTGGGAGCCCCCGATTCGGCGGGCTTCTGGATCACCGCAGTCGGGCTTGGATTCGCGGTGATGTCGGTCGCCGGGATCCTCGAAGCCTCCCGATCGCGCCAGGGACGGTTTGTGCGGCGCTTCGATCAGCTGATGGACGGTTGGACATGAACCGCAACTACCAATGGGCTCTCGTTTCCCTCGCCGCCGGGGTCGGGGCAATCGTGTGGGTCGGCGCCAGCCCGGCTTCGGCACTGCCGGGAGCCCTCATCCTCGGCAGTGCCGCCGTGCCGCTCGCCGTGCTGTTCGCCGTCGCCGGGCGTCTCGACGTTGAGCCGTCGTGGCCCGCCCTGTTCGGTGGCGCCACGCCGCCGTTTTCGCTTTCGCCTACGTGTTCTTCCTCGGATTCGCCGAGGCCGGAACCGCGATGCTCGACGCGCTGCGCATCGACCCCCGCTTGACGACCGTCCTCGGTTCGCCGTGGACGATCCTGCTGCTCATCGAACTGGTCGTTGTGGCTCCGGTGACGGAGGAGATCGGCAAAGCGCTTGGCGCCCAGCTGGCACGCCCACCCGATCGGCTTCACGCCTTCATGGCGGGGGCCGCCGCCGGTGTCGGATTCGCCATCGTCGAGAACGGTCTCTATGCGACCGGCGCGCTATGGGCGGCCTACCCCTGGGAGGCCATCCTGGTAGGCCGCACGCTCGGGGCTGCCGTGCATCCGCTGGCATCCGGCCTGGTGTTCCTCGCCTGGTGGCAATACCGCAACGGGGCCGCTCGCCGATCGTATGTCCGCAACTTCGCGTTTGGGGCCGGGGTCCACGCGCTGTGGAACGGCGCCCTGGCGGCAGTGACCGTCGCCGCCACCGCCTTCGAGATCGGAGCGACCCCCGCAGGCTCGGCAGTCGTTGCCGTTGCCTACGCCGGCGCTCTCGGGGTCGCCGCCGCCGGCGCCCTCTGGATCGTGACCCGCAACGTCGCCAATGAGGAGAGGGCCATACCCGAGCTGGTCCCGCTCGACGGGCGAGTCGTCGCCGGCTGGACCGTGCTGACCGCGTC
>CAMYJM010000556.1 GCA_947258635.1 uncultured Acidimicrobiaceae bacterium | reverse complement strand
AAGGCGAACAGCGCTAGACGCACCGTGAAACGATAACCCAGAATCGACCTCCGCAATCAACACCGCCACGCCCGACCGAGACCGCTCGGGACCTCCGACAGACCGACACGCACGATCAGAGCAGATCGCCGAATGTATTGCACAAGCGCCCACCCCCACCGAGTGCGCTGATCCTCACTTCGAGGAGCGCTCCCTATCTACCGGTTCCAGAGCGGTTTCAGAGGCGCTAGCGGGGTGAATTGGCCGTCGTTGTGTGCGGCTTCACTGGATAGGGTTGGCCGATCTCACAGATGACGGAACAGCTAGCGACGGTCCTCAATGTCTCTGAAGAACTGAGCAATGTCGTAGTTGTCGATGAGCATGGCGAGGTCGTAGGGGGTATTGCCGGCCTTGTTCCGTGCAAACGGATCGGCGCCGCGGCCCCGTAGCAGCACGATCACTTCGCCGGCTCCTCTGGAATTGAACACAGCAGTCCAAAGGGGCGTGTTGCCGTGATCGTTGGTGGGGTCAATCTCGGCCCCGCTGTCGAGCAGCAGTCGGGCGACGTCCACCGAGCCAGCCTGGGCTGCGAAGTGAAGAGGTGTGAACCCGCGGCGGTCCCTCAGGTCAACGTCTTCGCCTTCCACCACAAGAGTCCGAGCCGTTTTGACGTCATCTTCCAGGGCGGCGTAATGAAGCTGGGACCGACCCTCTCGGTCATTGTCGGGGCTCACGGGTTCGACTCTAGGCCAGGTTTGCTCCGCCACCCGAGAACACCCAGATCTCGCGCCGCAATGCCCAGGTCGTCGAGTTTCCGGGATCGGAACTCACGTCGTGCGCTGGGACGACCGCTGGGTACCGCCGCCGAAGCCTTCACGTCGAGCGAGCTTCACAACCACCAGCGCCTGCTCGATCGCCCTACGTGCTACTTGTCGATCGTTAGGCGCACGATCGGCTGCATCGGATACGTCTACGAGGGCGTGGAGTGCGGCCGCCAAGTCCTCAGTGATCTCTATCTCTTTCACCGTGGTGGACCGTAGTGGGCATTGAGACGCGCTCGCTCCCTGGCACTCGAACCCTCCCAGATCACCCGCGATGTGCGATATCGCCCCAATGCTGGAACAGCGCCGATCCTCACATATTGAGCGGCCGCTGCCGGGGCCAGCCGCCGGAGCGGATAGGGCTATCAGGTATACCAATCCGAATTGCCAGCTAGTGCATATTGCCGGTTCGAGGGCGGCCCGGAGTGCGCGATATCGCTCGTGGCGGTGAGTGATCTGGGCGCTATAGGGTAGGTATGTCTCGCGAGAACGGTCGAGAAGAATGCGAAGGCTCGTCGTCGTTGCCCTCTGTCTGTTGCTAGCTGTCGCCTGCCAGGAGATGCCCGCCGAAGTGGATGAGGAGTCGTTCGTCGAATGGGTGGAAGACACTGCGGCAGTGCTTGATGGCGATGACTGGCCGCAGGCCGCCACCGACGATCTCGCCGTTCTGGAGAGATGCGCCGGGGCGCAGGTCGTCATGCTTGGTGAACCCGATCACAGACCGGCGATCCGGCCTATCTGGATCAGGTTGCCCTCTACGGGTACCGCGGCGACGCCCGACCCGATCGCGACGACACTCCGTGGACGTTTGCTGCTTTGACCGACACTCCCTTCCAGCAGGGGTTCGTCGAGGCGGAGAGGTCGTTCCTCGGCTCGTTGCGCACGGTGAGCGAGGCGTTGGACGACCGCCTTCATTGGTTCGGTTTCGACATCGACCCGTTCCCCGGCGGCGGGTACACGGACCTCGAGCAACTGCTGCAGCCCCACAAGTCGGACCCTGAGGTCGCCGCCGTGGTGACGGGTCTCGCCCGTGTTCCGGACGAGACGCGTCTCGAGGAGGCCGACCGACTCGATGCGCTGAACGGGTACGTAGAGGAGAACACGCAGGATCTGGCGAAGGTGCTCGGATCCGGCACGGTGGTCGAGGTACTCCGCATCGTTGGCAACCTTATCGAGTCACTTCGCTTCCGCGACCTCGCCTACCAGGAGCCATTCGGTTCGCGCTGGATGGATGGACTTCGGTACCGTGAGGCTGCGCTCATCGACCGGATCGACCGGAACTGGCCGCCCCCCGAAGACGCCAAGGTGATCCTGATGGGTCACAACTTCCACCTCTCTGAGAGTGGAACAGACCTGCGATCCGGTTCAATCGCAGAGGACGGTCCAACTCTGGGATATCCGTCGTTCGGATCGGGCGTGGCGGAACGGATGGACACATGCACCATCTGGATGCTGTACGACCACGGGACCAGTGCCAATGCGCTCGCTGCCGATCCGTACTTCGAGGTGGCCAGCGATTCAGAGCGGGTGGAACATCTCTTCCGGGACGTCGGGCCGGTCCTCGTCATCGACCTGACCGACGACGATGATCGTGCCGGGTGGCTCGACCGTGAAACCAACTTCATCGCCAACGGCAGGCCTGCCAGCGGACCACTCCGGTCACAGGCCGATGTGATCTTCTTCGTCGAGGAGGTGCACGCGGT
>CAMYJM010000555.1 GCA_947258635.1 uncultured Acidimicrobiaceae bacterium | reverse complement strand
CCGAGCGGGGAACGATGTTTGCCCCGGGCAGCCTGGTGTACATGGACAAGATCGCGGTTGGCGAGGAAGCGGCGGGGTCGATCGACATCGAAGCCCCCGTCGCCCACAACCTGCGCAGCGTGGCGAAAGCACTCGAGAAAGGGGTGGGCGACGTAACCGCCATCATCCTCGACCGCCCGCGCAACGAACCGTACATCAACGCGGTACGCGAGGCCGGCGCTCGCATCCAGCTGATCAGTGACGGTGACATCTCAGCCGCCATCGCCACGGCCAAAGAGGACAGTCATGTCGACATCCTCTTCGGCATCGGCGGCTCACCGGAGGCAGTCACCGCCGCCTGCGCCATGCTTGCGGTCGGCGGCGAGTTGCAGTGCAAGGTGTGGCCGCGAGATGACTCCGAACGGCAGTACGCGCTCGACGAAGGGATCGACCTCAGCCGCGTGCTCACAACCCGCGACCTGGTCAACTCCGACCACACCTTCTTTGCGGCAACCGGTGTCTCGACCGGCGACTTGCTCGAGGGCGTGGTTTTCACGGGCCAGGGCGCCCGCACCCACACCGTGGTCATGCGCTCGCACACGGGCACCGTCCGCTTCATCGACGCTTACCACCGCTTCGACCGCCGCAACCCCATCGGCTAGCCGTCTCTATTGCGTTCGTTGTGCTTAAACCGCCGCTATAAGGCGCGATTAAGCACAACGAACGCTCTCAAATGCGGTGTCATAGGCGGGCGCAATCCGGCGCCAGTCGAAGGCGGCCATGACCGGGCTCGAAGGCGGCCATGACCGGGCGCAGCTCGGCGAGGATTGCGGCCCGCTCGACCGGGTTGTCGAGGGCCCAGCGGAGCCGTTCCGTCAGCTTGCCTTCGGGATACAGGCACGCCCGGTGGTACTCCAGCGGAATCCGTTCGGGATAGACCAGCCGGTTGGGCAGCACCGGGAACGCCCCGGCATAGACAGCCTCGGTGATGGCGATCCCGAAGAACTCCTGGGTGGCCGTCGACACGACGATGTCGGCACCGGCGAGAAGCCGGACGTAGTCGGCGTCCGGGGCATGGCCGACATGGAAGATCCGGTCGGCCAGCTCCGCCTGCAGCCGGGTGAAGTCGTCGAATTCGGCCACCGCTTCCCCCGCCAGCGCTATGGCGAAGTCGTGGGTCGTTGCCAGATCGATCATGGCGGCAGCAAACGGGGCCGGTGCTTTGTCGAAGTCCCACCTCTGGTTCCACAGGATCAGCGGCCGGTCCGCCGGAGCCGACGGGGCTCCCTCGAGCCGCTTCAGATCCACCCCGACGGGCAGGACGGTGGACTTGGCCCGCACGTCCGGAATCAACGGCGTGTGCTGGTAGTCCGGGAATCGTTTCAAGAGTGCGCCGACCCCCTCGAACCAGGACTCATGATGAAAGCGGGAGTTGAAGAACACTGCGTCGGCCACGGCCATCGATCCCCAGTTGATCATGGCGTACGCCTCGTCGACGGTGTCGCGCGGCGACAGCGGGTAGCTGAGCTGATTCTCGTGCATGTAGAGCGCCACCGCGGCCTCCCAGCAGGCTGGCCCGATCGCGCCGAGAAACGCCGGGAGGTGCACCATGTCGGATGCGAGGATCAGGTCAAACGGCCCCTGTCCGGCAACGTGGTCGATGAACTCGCCCGCCAGCGTCACATAGCTGCCGTGCATCCGCCACTTCCAGAAGCGGGCCTCGTGGGTGATCAGGACCACTTCGTGCGCCGAGTGGTCCCGGTAGCCCTCGGCCCAGGCCCGGTGGGACCCCCCGAAGTACGGCTCGATGAGTGCGATGCGCATGACGGGACCTTAGGGAGCCGGGCGACCCACCCGGCAGCACATCTCGCGACGAGGTAGCTTCTTTGCCATGACTCGGCCTCGAATTGAGCTCTCGGCTGTGGTGCTCGGCGCCCGCGATCCCGGGGAGCTGGCTCGCTTCTACGAGCGGCTCCTCGGCTGGCCGATCGCGGTCGACGAGGGCGACTGGCTGATGCTGCGCGATCCCGGCGGGGGCACCGGGCTGTCGTTCCAGGCGGAACCAGATCAGGTCGCTCCGGTATGGCCGGATCAGCCGGGCGAACAGCAGATGATGAGCCACCTCGACATCGGTGTCGACGATCTCGACGAGGGCGTGATGTGGGCGGTGGCAGCCGGCGCCGTCCTCGCCGAATGGCAGCCGCAGGAAGATGTCCGAGTCATGCTCGACCCGGCCGGCCACCCGTTTTGCCTATTCCCCGCCCCATTCGACGGAACCTGAGAACGGACTCTCGAATCGAGCGTATGTGCGGTCGATTCGGAAGTGAGTGCGGCCGGGAGGCCGCACCGTTACGAGGAGGCGTCCGCAGGATGCCGACGAGCAACTCGTTCGAAGCCTGCTTCGAACGAAATCCCCCTAGATCTCCTTCCGCCCCGACAGGGCGCGGCCCAGGGTGATCTCGTCGGCATAATCGAGGTCGCCGCCAACCGGGAGGCCACTGGCGAGCCGGGT
>CAMYJM010000554.1 GCA_947258635.1 uncultured Acidimicrobiaceae bacterium | reverse complement strand
GCCGATGTTGAGAGCGGCTGCGCCGACCAGAGCAACCGGGCGGCTCCGCGCCGTGGCGATCAAGGCGGCAGGACCGCGGCTCCGGATCGTGTAGGGCACGAGCAACAGGGCATTGGCGGCCGTGACGGTCACCGCGTATGACAGTGCCCGGCCCGATTCACGGACTGCGGCTGCGTCGTTGACCGTATACAGAGCAATGGCCATGCCGGTGACAACGGCCCAGTGGTAGCCGCCACTGCGAAACCCCTCGGTGCGGAAGTCGGCCATTGCTCCCGGGCTCCATGCCAGCCAGATCAGCGCGGCAACCACGAGGCCCAGGGCGAGTGTCGCCGCCGGGCCCAGTGTGTCGCCCAGAAACAGCCAGCCGCCGACTGCCACCAGCGCCGGAGCGATGCCGCGCGCCAGCGGATATGCCACGGAGAAGTCGAGCCGGTCGTAGGCGGTGACGAGCGCAAGGTTGTACGCGGCGTGCACTACTCCGGCGAACGCCACATGATCCCACACACCAATTGGAGGGCCTTCCACCGCGTACACCCAGGGCAGATAGACCACGACACCGGCAACCACCATCAGCGTCGCCGTCACCAAGCGGTCCACGCTGTCCTTGAGGAAGAAGTTCCAGGTGGCGTGCATGACGGCCGAGAGCAAAGCCACAGCCAGAGCGATCGTCGCCATCGGCGCAAGTTACCAACCCGGCGCTCTTCCTCCTCATCGGCGTCTGCCCCCTGCATCCGCCGATCGCCGGATGTCACTCTGAGTGCTCGGACGGCTACAGTGATTGGTGGGAACTTGGCGGCGCAAAGGGCGCCGCACAAAGAGGAGGAAATCCTTTGCGACGTACATTGACAATCCTGCTCGCGGTTGTCGCGATGCTGGCCGTGGCGATTCCAGTCACGGCAATCACGCGTGGCGCCGCCGATGACGGAGAACACCCCTACGTAGGGCTGATGGTGGCCTACTCGGCAGAGCTGACCAACGATCTCGATGGTGACGGTGAGCCCGATACCCCCGACATCGATGGAGACGGTGCCGACGGCGACATGGTTCAGGATCCGCTGTGGCGCTGCAGCGGCACGCTCATCAGCGCCAACGTCTTCGTGACGGCCGGCCATTGCACCGAGCCCGACGGGAGTGATTGGGGCGAAGATCCCCCGCTGGCAGCACTCTGGTTCGACGAGGACGTGGAGAGCGGCATCCCCGACAACGGATACCCGCTCTACGAGCTGGCTCCGTACACCGGGACTCGCAACACCCATCCGCTGTACAACCCGGGCGCGTTCTACCTCTACGACCTCGGCGTCGTCGTTCTCGACGGCGAGGGGGCGCCGATGGACAGCTACGGAGCGCTGCCGGAGCCCGGCGCGGTCGACGACATGGGTAAGGGCCGCAAGAACAGCGTCGTCGAAGCCGTCGGCTACGGCTTGCAGAAGGTCAACCCGGTAATGGTCCAGGCCGACCGGATCCGGCTCAAGGCCGACCTCATGGTGGTGAACACCAAGGGTGTCGCCGGGATCGGCAACCTGCCGGGCAGCAACTCGATGATGGTGAGCGGTGACGCCAAGCACGGCGGCACCTGCTTCGGCGACTCGGGCGGGCCGATATTCCTCGGAACCGACTCGAACGTGATCGGGGCGGTGACGTCATTCGGCCTCAACGGCAATTGCGCCGGGGTCGGCGGCGCCTTGAAGACACGATGATGCGAAGTGGGCCGCGCCTATTGGTGCGGCCCACTTCCGCGTGGTGGTTCGCTACGTTCCCGAATCGGAGAAATGCATCCAGTCCTTGAGGCTCGACCAGTGACCGCCCCACTTCCATCCGATGGCGGCGAAGGCTTCCACCACACGGCTCGTCTCCACCATTCCGGGAAGGTTGAGATCCCGCTGGAGGTAGTAGGACGCCAGCTCGGGGATCACGAGCTCGCCCTTGAGATATGGATTGTGGAAAGGGTTGATGTCGATGGCCAGGCCGAGGGCATGCCGCGACCAATTCCGGGTGCCCGTCGCCTGGCGGCACACAAAACTCGTCGTGATGTTGCCGTCGCCGGTCGGAGGGGCGTCGATCTCGCCGCCTCGGATCACGCGCATCTCCTCGATCGGAAACTGCAACGCGAACAGCTCGGCAAAGACGCCGATGACATCTGCGGCCGCGGTGGCGTTGACGATCATCTCGCCGGTGTGGGCTCGCCCGTCGAAACCGAAATGGGAGACGGTGATGTAGCTCAGCTCATCGAGGGCGACGGGGCAGCCTTCGTGCCAGCTCGAGCGGGCAACGACTTCCGGAGGAACCTCGGACAAGCTCGATTCGAAGGCACCGGATCGTGGCGGCGGGAGCAACTGCGGCGTGGCGAAGCGCCGATCCATCAGCTCGGGCGGAGTGGGCAACACCTCTCCAAAGCCGTCGGGGGTCTGCGGTAAGACTCTGGTACCGAGCCAGGCAGGCGGGGCGAACGGTTCCGGTGGTGTCCTTGCAGTGGTCGTTGTCGCTGCCGCGGTCGTAGTCACGGCCGCCAATGTCGTTGTCGTCGTCGTTGGTGCCGGCGCGGCTGGGCGCGGCGCCGGAGGCGACTCAATCTGCAAGGTCGGAGGGGCGAAGGTCGATGGCGTTTGCGAATCCTGGGCGGTCACGACGCTGCAAGCACCGGCAATCAGCATGACGGCGGTCACCCCAACGGCCGGCAGCATGCGATTCATGCCCGAACGCTACCG
>CAMYJM010000553.1:1811-3334 GCA_947258635.1 uncultured Acidimicrobiaceae bacterium | reverse complement strand
TGTGGCCGGCGAGAACGACCCCCTGGCCGCCATAGCCGGTGAGGCGGATCTCGGTGCGGGCTCGCTCAGGCATGCTGCCAACCCCCTTCCGGTCCCATCGGCCGGTAGCGCTCCCCCAGGACGCTTCCATAGTGCCGGTCCATCAGCTCGCTGAAGGTCGGCTTTTCCTCGTCGACGAACTTGCCGCAGACGATCGACTCCTGGAAGTCGATGTCGAGGGTGGAGGTGTCGGCGCCGTGCCGGATCTCGGCGTTGTCGTGATAGAAGCGCAGGCCGTCGAGTCCGGTGCCCAGCTTGTTGAGCCGCGCGTAGAGAGTGGGGCAGGGAGCGATCACCTCGATCAGCCGGAAACCCTTGCGAGCGATGGCCTCCTCGATCGTCCAGGTGAGCCGACGGATGTGCAGACAGGTCCACCGCGCGACGTAAGGAGCGCCGCACGACGCGGCCAGATGGGGAAGGTTGAAGGGCGGCTCGAAGTTGCCGAAGGGCATGGTGGAGGACTTCGCCGTCAGCGGGGTCGTCGGCGCGTTCTGGCCGCCGGTCATGCCGTAGATGAAGTTGTTGATCAGGATGACCAGCAGATCCATGTTGCGCCGCGCGGCGTGGATGAAGTGGTTGCCGCCGATGCCGGCGAGGTCGCCGTCGCCGGAGAAGACCGTGACCAAGAGCTCGGGACGACCCAGCTTGAGGCCGGTGGCGAAGGGGATGGCGCGCCCGTGCGTCGTGTGGAAGCCGTCGAGCTTGAGATAGCCCGCGGCGCGCCCCGAGCAACCGATGCCGGAGACGACCGACGCCTTGTCGAGATCGATCCCGGTTCTCTCGAGCGCCGTGGCGAAACACTTGACCACGGTGCCGATGCCGCAACCCGGGCACCAGACGTGGGGAATCCGCTCCATTCTCAGGTACGGAGCCGTGGGATGCTCCGGAATCGCCACCTGCGGCGGGAAGTCGGTCCGGGTCTCGACCGTAGTCGTGCTCATGCCACAGCCTCCACGATCGCCCGCGCGATGTCTTCAGGATCGTGGACCCCACCGCCACCATGGGTCACCGGGCGCACGACACAGCGCCCGCCCGCACAGCGCTCGACCTCGAGAACCAGCTGCCCATAGTTGATCTCGGGAACCACGAGGGCGGCCACTTCGGAGGCCAGCTCCGCGATCCGGCGCTCCGGGAAGGGCCAGATGACGACGAGCCGCAGCGACCCGACCTTGACCCCCCGCCGGCGCGCCAGTTCGATTCCCAGCCGCGCCACTCGGGAAGTAATGCCATAGCTCACAACGACGACGTCCGCGCCCTGGGTGTCCTCTTCTTCGAAGTGGACGATCTCGTCCGCGTTGCCCTGGATCTTGTCGAGCAACCGCCTGACGCAGGTCTCCTGGCACTCGACGCTCATCAAGGGGTATCCGCGCTCGTCGTGGGTCAGCCCGGTGGTGTGGAAGCGGTAGCCGTCGCCGGCGCGGGCGAACTCCGGCACCGGCTCGCCGTTGACCTCGTAAGGGTTGAACTCCTCCGGCGCGCGGGCG
>CAMYJM010000553.1:0-1777 GCA_947258635.1 uncultured Acidimicrobiaceae bacterium | reverse complement strand
CGGCCTCCGGGATCACCACCCGCTCGGTCATGTGGCCGACGCATTCGTCCATCAAGAACATCACCGGGACGCGGTAGCGCTCGGACAGGTTGAAGGCGTCGATCGTCAGATCGAAGGCCTCCTGCGGGGACTGCGGGGACAGCGCGATGATCTCGTAGTCCCCGTGCGACCCCCATCGAGCCTGCATGATGTCGGCCTGTCCGACCATCGTCGGCAGCCCGGTCGACGGCCCGCCGCGCTGGACGTTGACCACGACGCAGGGGGTCTCCATCATCGCCGCCAGGCCGATGTTCTCCATCATCAGGCTGAAACCCGGCCCGCTGGTGACGGTCATCGACTTGGTGCCGGTCCACGAGGCACCGACTACCGCTGCCATCGACGCCAGTTCGTCCTCCATCTGGATGAAGGTGCCGCCCATCATCGGGAAGCGGCGCGAGATGCGCTCGACCACCTCGGTCGACGGCGTGATCGGATAGCCGGCTACAAAACGGCAGCCGGCGGCCA
Source organism: uncultured Acidimicrobiaceae bacterium (assembly GCA_947258635.1). Classification (GTDB taxonomy): domain Bacteria; phylum Actinomycetota; class Acidimicrobiia; order Spongiisociales; family UBA5794; genus JAHEJX01. Next base: position 1,273 of record CAMYJM010000553.1, on the reverse strand, counting down.
TCGCGCCCTCGCCGCAGGCGAAATCGCCGTCGAGGTAGTGGGCGCCGGTGAGGACGCCGGAGGGCTCAGCGCTCATGGGGCAGCCTCCTCCGGCGGATCGCCGGACGTCACTTCAGAGTTGTTCGCCCAGTCCGCCGCCAGGCTGAAGATCGCGAACTCGGGGCAGATCATCTCGCACAGGTTGCAGTTGACGCATTCACCGCTCTTGACCACCTCCGGCGGGTGGTAGCCCTTGCGGTTGAAGCTGGTCGACAGGACCAGAACATCGCGCGGACAGTACTCGACGCAGAAAGCACAGCCCTTGCACCGCTCGTCGAGAATGAACACCTCACCGAGATGGCGCTTCGTTCGGTCCGCGTCCAGGGGCGTCCGCCAATGGCGCATGCTTGTCCGATCCTCCTGTGTTAGTGCCTGCTCTCCCGTTTCGGCCCACCCCTCTTGTCCCCGATGATCTTCTGGTAGGGGCAGCCGTCGTGCTGGTGCCGCACGGGGCAGCGTTTGTCGAAATACGCCGAACAACGAAAGCAAAGGCCCTCGTTATCGGTCTCGGTGCTAATGAGCGCCAGCGAGAAGCGCTCGAGCAGTCCGACGAGCTGGGCCAGCTCATCGGAGGTGAAGGCATCGACCACTGGCGCCAGTCGCGCTCGTTTGCGCGCCTCGTAGCGACCGACCAGCCGGTGCCCCTTGCGGCTCGGCGCGAGCAGGATGGCCCGCCGATCGCCCTCGCAGGGAGTCCGCGCCACCAGCCCCAGATTCTCCAGCTTGTCGATGTTCTTGCTCGCCGCCGGCGGGGTCAGGCCGAGAAAGTCGGCCACCTCGCCGACCTGGTGCTTGCCGTTCAGAGTGATGAGCTTGAGGAGGTGGAACTGATGCAGCGTCAGGTGGTCCGCCCCGATCTCCTCCAGCAACTTGACCTCGAGTGTCTCGCGCACCGCCGACGAGAAGATGTGGGAATTGCGGATCAGCGGCAGAAAGTCCCTCTCCGCACTCAACTCACCCCGGCTACCCCGCCCCCCAGGATTCAGCTGCCGGCTGTCAGTCACTTAGTTAACCCGCGACTTATTTAACCTGGTTAAGGATTATGCGCCAGAGACTTTCGAAAACACACCACCCCGCTGGGTGGTGTGTGGGCACGGCACCTCGAACAGACTTGTAAATTGGGGGAGAGGCCCCCACAGCGTTTCCTCCCCAGCACAGCCTGATCGGAATCGAATCACCTTCAAGGAGGAGTCGCATGAACAAAGCCAAACTGACTCTCAACGGCAAGGAGTAC
>CAMYJM010000552.1 GCA_947258635.1 uncultured Acidimicrobiaceae bacterium | reverse complement strand
TGAGGTCGGTGGTCTTCTTGTCGTACCAGTCGATGGCGCCGCTGAAGCGCTGGTTCGAGAACCCGAAATCGAGGCCAACGTTGACCGACCGGGTCGCTTCCCATTTGATGTCCGGGTCCACTGCGCTGGGGCGGATCGTGGTAACGAATTCACCATCGATCAGGTACTGCGTTTGGGCGTCGCCCACGAGATAGGAGATGTACTGCTGGTAGTTGCCGAACGCTTGGTTGCCGGTTCGGGCCCACGAGGCCCGGAGCTTCAGATCCGACAGCCCCGTCAAGCCCCGCAAGAACGGCTCCCCAGAGAGTCGCCACGCGAGGGCCACCGAGGGGAACGTTCCCCACGCGTTGTCCGGCCCGAAGCGTGAGGAACCGTCACGCCGGATGCTGGCCGCCAAGAGGTAGCGGTCGTCGATGTTGTAGTTGACCCGCCCGAAGAAGGAAATCAGCTTGCTGTCCTGCACATCCAGGAAGGTCTGGGTCGTTCGCGCCCCGGGAATGCCATCGGGGCCCAGCAAATCGCTGCTAAGGCCCTCGAGCTCAAACCTCGAGAATTCGGCATTGGACTCCGAATAGGAGTAGCCCGCCGTGAGGATCAACTCTTCGGGCGAGAGGTCCTGCGCGAAGGCCGAACTCGCGCCGGCACAGGTGATCAGGATCATCAGGAGCGTCGTGATTCTTCCATGAGTGCGCATCAGTATTGCCACCTCACCGCGGCGACTCCATCGAAGCCGCTGAGATCGAGCTGATCGTCATCGTCGCCCCCGGTGAGCTTGGACAGGCGCAGCTCCAGAATGGCCGCCGGGTTGTCCGGTGACTGCAGGATGTCGCCGGGCCACTCGTAGTAGCCGGACGTTTCATTCCCGAAGATCGGTTGCGTCGGCCCCATCTGGGCGGCGTTCGAGAGCGCGCCACCGGGCGTGAACTCGTCTGCGGCGCGCGAACCCCTCAGGTGGGCGCGCAGGCTCAATTGGTCGTTGAGGAGCCGCTGGTTGTAGTTCAGGCCCAGGGAGATCCGCTGAGTGTTGGTGCCTTGGAGGATGCCGTCCTGGTCGAGAAAGTTGACCGACAAGCGGTAGTCCATGCTTTCACCTGCGCCCGAGACGGCCAGGCTATGCTCCTGGCCATACGCCGGGCGGTCGATGACGCGCAACCAGTCGGTGTTCGCGTTCAGCAACTGGCCGGCGTTTTGCGGGGCGAACTCCTCCACCGCCGAGCGGAACTGCGCCGCATTCAGCATCGAGGGCAGCCGGGTGACGGCCGAGGCGGACACGGTGCCGCTGTACTCGAACCGCGGCCGGTCCCGCCCGGTCTTGGTCTTGATGATCACCACACCGTTGGCGGCGTTTGCCCCATAAATTGACGCGGCCGAGGCATCACGAAGCACCGTGATGCTCTCGATGTCGTCTGAGTTCAGGAAGTTCAGGGGATCGCGCCCGACGTCGATCCCGCCGCCGGAGCCGGATCCCACCGGAACGCCGTCGATGACGAAGAGCGGATCGCTGCTCGCGTTGATCGAGGTGGCCCCGCGAATCCGGATCGAGGCTCTCCCGCCGGGCTCGTTGTTTTCCACCACTTGCACGCCCGCGGCCTTGTTCTGGATCAGTTCCGTCGCATTGATGGTGCGGCCGGTGTTGAACTCCTCCGACGTGACATTAGTCACGGCACCGGTGACGTTGCCTAGGGTCTGCTCTCCATAGCCGACCGCCACAAGTTCCGCCAGCTCGATGGCCTGGGGAGTCATGACGAGGTCCACGTCGAGCGTCTGGCCGGCTGCCAGCGTGACGGATTGGGTCACAGGGGCGTAGCCGATCATCCTCGCTTGCACGGTCAGGGCTCCGGCGGTGATACCGGTGAATTGGTAGCTGCCATCCGCCAGGGTCATCGTCCTGCGGCTCCCGACTGTGACCATCACGCTCTGGACCGGTCGCTGGGACGTTTCACCGGTGACGCGGCCACGTACTGTGCCGGTGAGCTCCTGTGCGCTGAGCGGGGCTACCAGGAGCGCTGCCAGGAAGACGCCGATGCTGCAGCGTAGCCATCTCATTGTGCCTGCGTCCTTTCAGATATACGGCAAGGAGAGCCCCAGCCAGTGGGACTCGACGATGAGGATCTTACTGGTTCCGAACCTACGGCTCGGGAATGAACCCCGCAGGAACGGAATATGAAGGAAACTTCATGTATGAGGGCTACTCTAGGGTCCGGGGCCTCTCTCGTCAAGGTGTCTACCGGCCGAGGGCCCCCACGCGTCCCGAGGAGCCGCTTTCCTTAGAGTGGGGTGGAGCGCGTTCGCGTCATTCGTGACCAGGATGGCGGGTGCGCCCCCTCGCAGCGCCGGCAACGATCCCAGACATTGCGCCTACCGGAACGTCCGCGGAGAGGGCGAGGGAGAACTGCTATGCGCCGGCAACCGGTCTTTACGAGG
>CAMYJM010000551.1:1904-3284 GCA_947258635.1 uncultured Acidimicrobiaceae bacterium | reverse complement strand
CGCGACCCCCCACGTGGGCCACGTTGGGATCGTCGAATACCCGGACTACCTGGGCTATGGCGTCGACGTCGCGAATCTGGCCCAGGAACTGATTGCCGAGCCCTTCTCCGGCCGATGCTCCCGCCACCAGCCCGGCGATGTCGGTGAACTCGATCGTGGTGGCCACCGCCCGCTGCGGCCGGGCGATGGCGGCGATATCCGCGAGGCGCGGATCCGGCACTTCCGCCACTCCCACGTTCGGGTCGACGGTGGCGAAGGGGTAATTGGCCGCCAGCGCCCCGGCCGCGGTGAGCGCGTTGAACAGCGTCGACTTGCCGACGTTGGGAAGACCGACGATGCCACATGTGATACCCATTGACGCCTCCTGCACACAGCGGGGGAGCGCGTGGAGCATAGGCACCGGCAACATGACACGGATCGCGGCCTCCTCCGGCTTAGTGTGGCCCCCATGCAGTTGCGGGCCTCTGCGCTGGGAGGACTCCTGGTCATTGCCGCCGTGCTCGTCGCCCCGGTCGGGGCGGGTGCGGCCGGTTCTGTCGTGGGGCACCCACGCTGCAGCCTCGATGATGTGGCGGCGGACTACGTCTGGTGGGCCGACGGCCGGCAGGTCGCGGTGACTGAGGAGCCTCAGCTGGAATGGGAGGGCATGCTGATCGACGCCACCGAGGTGGACTGCGCCGCCGCGATCGATTGCATCATCATGCGCCCGGGCCTGGCAGGCCGGGCTGCCACGATTGTCGGTACCGATGGTGACGACGACCTGGTCGGCACGGACGGGCCCGACTTCATGGTGGGCGGACCCGGATCGGATCGCCTCGAAGGACGCGGAGGACGGGACACGCTGTGCGGGGGCTCGGGCGACGACGTGCTCAAGGGCGGGAACGGTCCCGACCGGCTCTTTGGCGACGGGGGCAACGACGAAGTGCGCGGTGGTCTCCACTCCGACCTGCTGCGCGGCGGCGCCGGTGCTGATGCCCTCTTTGGAGGCAAGGGACAGGACCTTGTGTGGGGTGGCACCGGCCGCGACGCCCTGTACGGCGGTCCGGGAGACGACGATCTACACGGAGGGGGCGCCCGCGACGTTTGCTTCGGCGGCACGGAGGACGATCGGTTCACCGGTTGCGCCGTGGCCGCTCCGGAGGCAGTGGAGTACGGGACCGGGTCGCTCGAGACCTTTCGGGTGCAAGTCGATGAGGCCCTCGACGAGTCGAGGGCGCTGACAACGGCCTACATCGATGGGATCCTAAGCGACGAACGGAGCTGGATCGGCGCCGGCTCCGTCACCTGGCGTCGCCTCGGGCCCAATCACGACGCCGATCTGACGATTGTCCTGGCCGCTCCGGCGACGGTCGACGCCATCTGCCGCCCGCTGCGGACCGG
>CAMYJM010000551.1:0-1845 GCA_947258635.1 uncultured Acidimicrobiaceae bacterium | reverse complement strand
GCCGGCCACCCTGCGCGTCTACCGGACGTATGTCGTGAATCACGAGGTGGGCCACTATCTGGGCAACCGGCACGCCTCTTGTCCGGGGGCTGGAGAGCCCGCCGATGTGATGCAGCAGCAGACCAAACGACTCGACGGTTGTGTGGCCAACGGGTGGGTGTTCCCGGGAGGTCCGAAGTGACGGCCCGATCCGAGGCCGGTATCGAGCAGCTGCTACTGGAAGCCGCGAAGGCCCACCACGAGGCATTCGCCGCAGTGGACGGGGTCGATTCGGAGTGGCCCTTGTGGTACGCAACCTACCTCGCCGACCGGCTGCCGGCAGTGTCGAGTTTCGTGGGGACGCGTTCGGAGCTGGTCTTCTGGCTGGTTCGCCTGGCTGCCGAGTACCGGGAAACCGATTCTTCGATCCCGTGGGCACGCTTCTATGCGGTTCGGTTGGCCGCGCTGTGAGGGCGGACTGACATCATGAGCACGCTTCGCCGCCTGATCGAGGCCAGCGATCTCGGCGGGCTGGTGCGCCACGCCGATGCCCTGGTCGAACAACGCGACTGGACCGGGCTCGTCGAGATGAGAGACCTCTGCGAGGAAGCCACCAAGCGGGGCAAGCAGGTGTGGGGGGTTGCCCATTTCGCGGAGTACCGGCTGGCACTCGATGCTCCGGCGGAGTTCGCCTTGCCCGTTATCCGGCCCGGCGCCGGTCGCTTCGCCCAGGGCCCACTCTGGGAGGTGGCGGCTTCGTCGCATACCTGGGATGAGCTGAGCCCCCTCGAGGACCCGGCGCTCCGGGCCCTGGTCGTCCACGAGCGACTGCTGCGCGGCGATGACGTCGCCTCGATAGCCGTCGACCGGACCGTTGTCGATGCCCCGCTGGAGTTGGCCCCGTGGGAGCCTGGCTACCCGCTCGCCACGTACAAGTCGGATCGCGCCGAATTCCCCGAACTCGAAGTCCTGTCGCTGGGAGGCTGGGTCGAATTGCCCGAGGTGGCCGGAGCGGCCTCGGCGGAGGACGATCCCGTCGTGGCCCTACTCGATCTGGTGCAGCCGTGGCTGGAGAGCTCGAACGGCCGGGGCGAGGGTACGGCGGTCATCGGAAGTGCTCTCGAGGCGATCCGGGCGCTGGGACCGCGGCGGGTGCGCATCGAAGAAGTGACCTTGCAGCAAGCGATGGCGATCATGGCCTGGACCGGCGCCTCGGGGGGTGCCCACGGACGCCGCCGGGGAAGCCCCGTGGGCCGGGCACTGGCCTGGTGGGCACTGGCGGTGCTGAGCGGCCTCGAAGACGATTGGCCGGTCGATGCCGAAGCGTTGGGAGAGGCGGGTGCCGAGCTGCGCTGGTACGTGTGGGATGCGGGCGACCAGGTCGGCGGCTGGCACTTCCACATCGCCGTCGAAGATCCTGCCGACGGCCTGGCGTGGGCCGTCAGCGCGGTGGATGCTCCCTAGGGCGCGGCGCCGCCAGGGCTGCCGCTACATCTTCCCGTCCCCCAAGTCGCTGAACCTGGTCCTGCAGCGCCTCGATCCGCCGACCGGTCGGGGCGACGAAGATCCAGGCCAGGACAATCGACGCGGCGAGGCCGGTGGCCAACATAGGTCCGCCTCCCAGGTCGCTGTACAGCAGCAAGAAGCCTGTCAGGAACACGGACTCCGCGATGGCCAATCGCAGGAACATCCCCGTCAGAACCGCCGTGGGGACATGGGGTGGCACCTTGAGAAACCAGCGCGATTCGAGGATGGCCAAAGCCCCGGCGAACAGCACCGTCTCGACGGCAAGCACGATCCAGCCGACGGTGCTGCTGGTGTCGCCGAGGCCGGCAACCATCGCACCGACGGTCATGGCGATGGCGA
>CAMYJM010000550.1 GCA_947258635.1 uncultured Acidimicrobiaceae bacterium | reverse complement strand
AGACGAGCGGCCTCGCCGACTACTTCGGAGGGCGGGCGAAGGGTGAGCCCAGCCTGGAGCAGGCGCTGAATGCGGGTGCCGACCGGGCCCTCGCCATCGAAGACGTTGTCGCGCTGGCGCGGACGCTCCCACCGCGGTTTGCACCCGGCGCCGGCGGGGGGCGGAAGGCGCACTACAGCGACACCAACTACGCCCTGCTCGGGGCAATTGTCCACGCGGTGACGGGCGACGAGGTCGCTGCCGTCTTCGAGCAACGGATCTTCAACCCTCTCGTTCTCCAGAACACCTTTGTGTTCGATCACACCAAACCCCAACCGATCCCGGCCGCGGTGTGGCACAAGGATGGGGCGCTTGATATCCCGCTGGCAATGTCGTCCTTCCCCGCCGACGGTGGTGTGGTCGCCACGCTGGGGGACAGCGTGCGCTTCCTGCGGGGCTTCTTCGGTGGCGAGCTGTTGTCCGACTCGGAGCTGGCCTACATGACCGGTCGCTGGAACCGGATCTTTTTCCCGCTGCAATACGGCGGCGGCCTGATGCGCTTCAACCTGTCGCGGTGGATCGCGCCGATCAAGAACCACGGGGAGTTGGTCGGCCACTCCGGCTCGACCGGTTCGTTTGCTTTCTACAGCTCGCAGCGCGACCTCTTCGTGGCAGGCACGGTCAACCAGTCGGATCGCCCCAATCGCCCATTCGGCCTGATGAGCTCGATCCTCGGTCTTATCAAGTAGTTATGACTCGCCCGTCCAGGAGTCGCCGGGAGTGGGACTCTATGCCTGTGCTGTCGTCGGCCGACGGGGACTTCGACATGCGGCGCGAACTCCGGCGGCGCGGTCTGGGCTCAAAGAACGAACGAAGAACTCAAGCTATCCAGTTCAACCGCTTTCGCTGAGCCACGCTTCCCGCGCCTATCTTCAGGTCCGGCTTGCGTAGGAGAACTCGCCAAACGGCCAGTCCGTTTCGAGCCACTCGCTCAGAGCCTCCCGGACAATCGGGTCCAACTCCGACCGGCTTTCGGTAACCCATGAGCGCACAACCGCGTCGTAGTCGTCCTCAGCCGGGTAGATATACACACACCCGATGACCATGTCACCGTCGAGGATCGAATAGGTAAACGACTTTCGCTCGAAGAACTCTTCGGCGTGCATCTCCATATCGGCCAGATTCTCTTCAAGCGTCATGGGTGACGGCCAAGAACGCATATCCATCCCTGGGGTGGCCTTGATGTGGTCGATACTCGACGTCCAAGCCTGATGATCCCGTTCATTGTGGACCGGGCCGAGTGGCTCGAGATGAAAGCCAGGTCCATGGAAACCCAGCGGAACCTCGAAATCGATCGGGACGAACGGCTCTGACACGTGTTCACTATACGATCGGCCGTCGGGCAGGGCGCGCACACCTGGCGGCGGGGCTGATTGTCGTGTGAACGCCGTCGAGCTCATGCTCGGTATCGCCGCAGGCGACCTCGTAGAAGTGCCGCGGCCAGCTGGCTAGGACGACGACTCGGCCCAGAGGAGTGACAGACCCACCATTCGGAGCTGACTCGAGTTTGGCGACCCCCACTATCAACCGTCCCCTGTGCCAGCGTACGCAAATGTCAACAGGGCAGAGCGGCCGATTAACCGAGCGCATCAGTGCCTGATTGTGTGCTGTTTCGAGCAGTGGGCGTTCGGGCAACGTATTTGGTGATCCCGAGCGCTTCCGCTCGCTGTGTGGCGGCGTGGGACCTGCCAGCGTCCCGCCGGCTGTGGGTTGAGTGGCTGGCGGGCTGGGTATCAAGAAAACAGGAGCCACCCGCCCAAGATCGCTGGATGGCCGCCGGCGTCGAGAACCGGTGGCGGATGGCGAGGTGCTTCCCTTCCTCGATACGGGCCAGTACTGCCGTCGTCGTGCGGTGAAGCGATGTCCACTCTCCTGCGGCAACGCCCACGCGCAGATCTGCCAACTCACTACGTTCGTCGCCCTTGGCGCCTGAGAACTGCCTGGCTACCTCGAGCAATCTCCAGTAGGCCCGTTTCTCGACTATCTGAATGACACCTTCGGAGCCGCGGCTGACAAGCCAGACAACGGCAAGGGCCAGATTGAGGCGGTTGAAAGCGATGAACAACATGGCCGCGAGCGAGATGATGCACAGATGTTCGATGATGATCAGCGCGAAACCGATCTTGAACCTCCGTGGGTCTTCGTCGATCTCGTGAAGGATGGCTTCGGACTCCAGATCGCCGAATGTCTGATAGCCGAAGTGATTACTGGCAAGGTTCGTAGCGATGATCAGCCAGAAGAGAAGCCCCGCCATGGTTGACGCAGCATCAACAGTCATCCGTAGCTCTCGGTTTGTTCCGCTGAATCATGGAGGAGTTCAACCTAGGCTCCTGGCGTTGGAATGACGAGGAGGAGCCGGCAAACCCGGGGACCCTCGAGGCCGCCAGCCACCGCTATCGGCGGTCGACTCACAATGAGCACCCGAGCGCGGAGGTGCCTCACGACGTGTCTCGCGAGACGGCGATCGTGCCGGACCGCCCGGACTGGCGAGTGGCCGACGGAATCGACATCATGCCGGGAACGACCAGGTGAGCGTCCCGCAGTGATCTCAAGACAGTCGGGCTAGAAGTGCAGTGGCGAACCTGACCGAGCAGCGCCCGATAGGTGCCTCGTTCGGCGCTGTTTGGGCATCGGGGTGTTATCGCGCATATCGAGTGATCAGGGCTCTGGCGGGAGCTCATCTGTGAGTGGGCGGACCAGCGTCGCCTGGATGGCGGCCTGTCCAGCTCGAACAAGGCCTTGATGGATGTCGAGGGCTGACCTCGCTCCTGCCTGCAGAGCCTCGACATAGTCACCGGATTCGGCTTTGTCCGTAATGGAGGCGCGGAGCGCATCCACGTCCGTCAGGTCGAGATCGGCGTCAGAAGCCGGCCCTCCCAGCACTTCGATCTCGTAACGTTCACCGCCTCGTGGACCACCGAACGGACAGGCCGAGTCAGGTACCAGGACCAGCGCTTCACCAGTCTCGTCTCGGATTCTCAGCAAGGTCGCAGGTCCGTCTGCGGCGATGCCCCCACCGGCAACGACGCTCACGTTGCCGACGAGTCGACCGCCGGTGCTTCCTTTTCGTCGTGCCTTCTCGAATTCGGCGACGGTATGGGTGCGACCCATCGGGACGGCCATCGTTGAGTCGAGGCCTTGCGCCTGCCGCCATCGCTCGGGCCATTCT
>CAMYJM010000549.1 GCA_947258635.1 uncultured Acidimicrobiaceae bacterium | reverse complement strand
CGGCGGGCGGACGGTTCGTTGATACACATAGGCGGGAGGGGGCGCTCCCACGCCGTCCTGAGGTGGCCGCGTCACGGGGGGCGCGTCCGGCATGGCGAAGTCGCCGCGGTACAGCACGTAGCCACCAACGAGGAGCCCGGCCGCCACGAGAACGCCGCCGCTGATGCCGGCAATCCCGGCAAGAACCAGCGCCCCCGCCATCAGCAGCAAGAATCCGACCCAGGTCGGTTGGACATTCATCCGGCGCACGATGCGCTGCGCGATCGATTCCGTTTCACCCTCTTCGGGCATCAGCAGCCAGCCCAGCAGGTACAGCACGACGCCGAGGCCGGCGAAAGCCGAGGTGACGATGAAGCCGGCTCGCACCAACCAGAGACGGGTCCCCCACGCTGCAGCCAGTCCGGCGGCGACTCCGCCGACCATCCGGCCCTCTCTTGTCCGGACGAGGCCCTGGCGATATGCCGGGTGGCCGTTCGCCGAGCCGTCTCGGCCGCTAGCGGACAGGTCCTCCCCGGTGGGGGGATCGGGAATCGTCCCGCTCTCGGTGGGTGTGGTGTCAGCCATACGCCAAGCGTCCCAGATGCGCCACGCCGCGCATATTGGGAATATCCCTACCGAAACCCTGACCTCTCGGGGTGATCCCAGGGTTTTTCCGGATTGTCCTCAGGGGCCGGAGGTGGTTTGCTTGTCCCATGCAAGCTCCCCACGATCGGGCGACCCTGGCCCGCAGCAGCTCCGACCGCTGGCTGGCCGGTGTGGCCGGTGGCCTCGCCGATCGCCTAGGTGTCCAGGCGATCTACGTGCGGGCTGCGTTCGTCTGCTTCCTGCTGGTGGGGTTCGCCGCCTACCTCGCCCTGCTGCTCCTCACGATCGACTCCGTGGTCGATACGAGCGACAATCGGCGTGAAGCCTCCGGGCAGGAGAAGCTGGCGCTGCTGATGCTGGCGCTCGGCGGTCTGGTCCTGGTGCGTGAGGCCGGCCTGATCCCCAGCTTCGTCATCCCGGCCGCTTTTGTGCTTTTCGGTGGCGCCGCGCTGTGGGACCGCAGCACTCCGGCAGGTCGATCCAAGCTGACCCGCCTGGTCGCTCCCAACGTGGGCGGGGCCCCAACCCTCGGGCGTGCGATTGGGGGCGGGCTGCTGCTCATCATCGGTGTCAGCCTGCTGTTCTCGGGAACCAGCGTCGTTCGCGAAGCGGGCAAGCTCGTCACCGGCGTGCTGATCGCCGGGATCGGGGCGGCGGTTGTGTTCGGGCCGTGGTTGTACCGGCTGGCCAAGGAGCTGTCGGCGGAACGGTCGGAACGGATTCGGGCCGACACCCGCGCCGAAGTCGCCGCTCATCTCCACGATTCGGTGTTGCAGACGTTGGCGCTGATCCAACGCTCCCCAGATGATCCCCGCAAGATGGTGACCCTGGCGCGCAGCCAGGAGCGAGAGCTGCGCAACTGGCTGTACCGCACCGGGGCATCGGAGCACTCCGAGCTGGAGGCCGCGGTCCAGGAAGCGGCCGGCCGGGTCGAACGTGATCACGATGTGCCCATCGAGGTGATCGTGGTCGGCAACGCCGTCGTTGACGACCACGTCGAGGCTCTCATCGGCGCCATCCGGGAGGCGATGGTGAACGCCGCCAAACACTCCGGCGCCGACATCGTCTCGGTCTACATCGAAGCGGACGCCGATTCGATCGAAGCCTGGATCGCGGATCAGGGCCGCGGTTTTGATCCGCTCGAGCGCAACGGCAACGGCGTCGGGATAAGCGGCTCGATCGTCGGCCGGATGGAGCGCCATGGCGGATGGGCCACGATCGAGAGCTCCGCCGAAGACGGCACCGAGGTTCACCTCAGCCTGCCCCGCAAGGCGGTGGCCGAATGATCTCCGGTGGGCGGAGGTGCCGTCGACTTGGCAATCGAGAGGATCCGCCAGACCGATCCCGACGTCGTCCTGGTGGACGTCCACATGCAGGGCGGCGGCGGGCTGGCGGTCGTAACCAATGTGCTCGAGACCCACCCAAACATGAGGTTTCTCGCCTTGTCGGTGTCGGACGCCGCCGAGGATGTCATCGCGATGATCCGGGCCGGCGCCCGCGGCTACGTGACCAAGTCGATCCTGCCTGCCGAGCTGGCCGACAGCATCACGCGGGTGCACGACGGCGACGCGGTCTTTTCACCGCGGTTGGCGGGATTTGTGCTCGATGCGTTCTCCGAAGCGCTGCCCCAGGAGCATGATCCGGACCTCGATCAGCTCACCAATCGGGAAAGGGAAGTGCTGCGCCTGATCGCCCGCGGTCACGCGTACAAGAACATCGCCAAGCGGTTGTCCATCTCCGTGAAGACCGTCGAGAGCCACGTGTCGGCGGTCCTGCGCAAGCTGCAGTTGTCGAGCCGCTACGAGCTGGCCCGCTGGGCATCCGATCGCCGCATCGTCTGATCACCGCCCACTATGCGGCGGACAGTCTGGCGCCGCGATCGGTAGCCTGGAGTCAATCGAAACGAGGAGGGGAATCTCGTGTCCGGATCCACCACGCGGCGCATGCGGAGAGTGCTTGTCGCCGCCGCCGTCCTGTCCATGACGGCCGCGATGCTGGCTTCACCGGCTCTGGCGAAAACGGCACCGTCGTATACCGTCGAAGTCGTCTCCAGCGCCGCCGATCAAGTCACGGGGGGTGACGCCCGGCTCCACATCGGAGTGCCGGACGGCGACAGTCGATACAAGCCGAAAGTGTTCGTCAACGGTGTCAACCGCACCGCTTCATTCGACTGGATGGCCGATTCGACGACGCTCACCGGCGTGATCGACGGGCTCCATCTGGGCGACAACGAGGTCGTTGTGGCTTCTCGGGGCAAGTCGAAGAACAAACCGGCCGACGTTCACATGACCCTGACCAACCATTCGATCACCGGGCCGGTGTTCTCTGGGCCCCACCAGTACCCGTTCGTGTGCACCACCGGCAGCCACGGCCTCGGCCAGCCGCTCGTCGACAATCCGAGCGAGGGATATCCGGTTTACATGCTCGACGGCGACGGGAATCCGACCGCAGAGATCGCCGGGTATTCGAGGGACTGCAGCGCTGAGACGCTGGTTACTCACGTCTACATGTCGGCCGATACCGGCAACTGGACGCCCTACGTCCCCGGAGATCCCCGACCCGGCGACATGGCGCAGACCACCACCATGGACGGCAACACCGTTGATTACGTCGTGCGCTGGGAACGCGGCACCATCAACCGCTTCATCTACAGCATCGCCATGCTGGCGCCCTTCGATACCCACCCCGACGATCTCGACACTTCGGCCTGGAACGGCAAGCTGATCTACTACTTCCAGGGCGGGGTCGCGATCGGCCACGACCAGGGTGGCCCCAGCGGAAGCCGGATGCTCTACGACGACGGC
>CAMYJM010000548.1 GCA_947258635.1 uncultured Acidimicrobiaceae bacterium | reverse complement strand
GATGCGCTCCTTGAGCAGTCGGCTGTATATGTCGAAGGCGCGCTCTCCCCGCGGGGTTTGTTCAACAACAGTGGGAACGAGATAGCTCATTGTTACTCCTGGCATCGTCCGGGTAGCTCGGACCCGTGTCTATTCATCGGCGGGAACTTCATCTTCTGCAGTGCTCGTCTCTGCCTGGTCGACCGGCAGCTCTTCATCAGCCTCGTCTTCATCGGCGGCGTGGTCGCCGTCAGCTTCAATTGAGCTGGCAGTGGCGCCGACCAACTCCTGCTCCATCGGCTGGTCCTCATCGTCGACGAGGCCCGGCGGAGTCAAATCCACCGGGTCTCCGTCGCCGTCGACGGGACGGGCCTGTTCCAAGATGCGGTTCAGCGCCTTACGACGAAGGATATCACCCGCCAGTGCTACTACTTGACCACCGTCCACGAGAGCCGTCCGAACGGCTGCTTCGTCCTGTTCGCTGGAGGCGGCCAGACTGGCGATCACCTCGTCCAGCTCATCATCGTCAACGGACATCTCGTCACGGGCCGCGATCGCCTCGAGGAGGATGCGCGTCTTGATCGTTTGCAGTGCGCGTTCGCGCAACTCGGTGAGGAAGCTCTCCTGGTCCTGGCCGGTGATCTGCAGGTACGTTCCCAGGTCGATTCCCTGTGCCTCGAGCCGATGCGACAGATTGTGGAACGACGCTTCCATCTCGGCGTCGATCAGCGGTTCAGGTAGTTCGAGATCGAGTTCGGCTACTCCTTGCTCCACCACGGAGTCACGGAACTGCTGGCCGGTGGCGGACAGCTTCATGGCGTAGAGACTCTGATGCAGTTGGGCGCGGAGCTCCCCAATCGTGTCGAACTCCGTGACGTCCGAAACCCACTCGTCGGTCACCTCGGGAAGCTTCTTCCCCTTGACACCCTTGACGAGGACGCTGAGGGTCACCTCACCCTCGTGGCCGGCAAAACCCGGAGGGAGCGTGCCCGGCCCCTTACGGATGTCGCCGGCGCTGGATCCGGCGACGATCTCGTCGAGGCCTCCCAAGAATGACTGCGAACCCACCTCGTAGAGCAGATCATCGGCCGAGATGTCCGGGATCGGAGTCGTGCCGTCGAGGGCCGTGATGTTGATCATCACGAAGTCGCCGTCGTCGGCCGCCCGCGCCACGTCTTCGAGTTCGGCGAACTGAGCGCGGAGCCGCTCGAGTTGGTCGTCGACCTCTTCGTCGGAGACGGCCGGCAACTCAACAACGATCTTGCGGCCATCGAAGTCCGGAACGGAGTCGACCGTGGGCCACAGCGTGATCCGCACGTCGATCTCGACGCCGCCGTCATCGAGGTCGCGCATGTCTTCGACCCGCGGCGTGGTGACCGGTACCAGCTCGGTGTCGGCCAGTGCGTCTCCCACTGCGCCGGGCAGCGCAACGTCGATCGCCTCGGAGCGCAACGCAGCACCACCGACCATTCGCTCCACGACGGCGCGAGGAGCCTTCCCGGGGCGGAATCCCTTGATTTTCATGTCCTGAGACAGCTTGCGCGCTGCCGTCTCCTTGGCGGTCTCTATCTCGTCCTCTTCCAGGGTGAGGGTGAGCATGCGCTCGAATTGGCCCGCCTCGGTCAACTGGGTTTGCATCAATTTCCTCGCTCCGGGTGCTGCACCTCGATGCACTGGGCTTCGGTGTGCGGCACGACTGGGCCGGCTCGTCAGTTCCTCGACGAGCCGGCCGTATTTCACATGGGGTGGCCGACGGGATTTGAACCCGCGACCTCCTGGACCACAACCAGGGGGGGCAGCTTGGTCCAACCGGGACCGGAGCGGATGACGGGGATCGAACCCGCATAACCAGCTTGGAAGGCTGGGGCTCTGCCATTGAGCTACATCCGCATGCGGCGCCATAGGATAGTTCCACCACCGGCCACGCCGATCGCTAAGACAATGCCGGGACCACTTCCTTGGCGAAGAGCTCCATTCCGTCCGTCGTATGGCCGCTGTCGGCGAAGAACACGATCGTGTAGTCCAGGCCGGCGTCCACCCACGGCTTCAGGTGGTCGACGAGCTGCTCCGGCGTGCCCGCCGTGCTGGTCCACATGTCGACGAAACGCTCGAGCTTGTCGCCTTCGAGGAACTGCGAGTAGTGCGACTCGAGCCACGCAACCTTCTCGGCAACCTCCGCCTCGGTCGCGGCGCACAGCACAGTGAAGTTGGAAGACCGCACGATCTCGTCGAAATCACGACCAACATCGCGGCAATGCCCGGCCAGCACGTCCGACTTGTGAACAAACTCTTCGAGGTTCGCGCCGAAATTGGAGTACTGAGCGTGGCGGGCGACAACGTTGAGGGTGAGTTGCTCTCCCCCACCGGCAATCCAGAACGGGATATGCGGGTCTTGCACCGGCTTGGGAGACGAGATGGCTCCGGCGAGGTTGTAGTACTTGCCCTCGTAGGTGACCTCGTCCTGCGTCCACATTGCCTTCATGATCTCGACGCCTTCACGAAGCATGCCGATGCGGACTGAAGGCTTGGGGAACTCATAGCCGTAACCGTGGTACTCGTGCTCGTACCAGCCGGCTCCGATGCCCATCTCGACACGCCCGTTGCTCACTACGTCGATCGTCGCCGCGATCTTGGCGAGCATGCTCGGTGGCCGATACGAGTTGCACGTGCACATCTGTCCGAGGCGTACAGTCGACGTGACCCCGGCCAGCGACGCCATCAAGGTCCAGGCCTCGTACGTCACTTCCTGGACCGGTTCTGGGATCGTGTGGAAGTGGTCAAACACCCACAACGATTCGTATCCGGACGACTCAATTGTCTGTGCGATGTCGCTCATCCATTGCCAATGCTCACTGACGGGTTTCCCGGCCAACTCACAACGCCAACCCTGCGGTACAAATGCTCCAAATCTCATGCCGTGAACCTAGCCGCGAAGGACACCGCCTCGCGGTCTGCCAGAATCATCTCGACGGGCTGTGGCGCAGCTTGGCCGCGCGCACTGGCTAGGGGAACATGGCGGAGCAGGACATCCTCCTGCGGCCGCGCGCACTGGCTAGGGGAACATGGCGGAGCAGGACATCCTCCTGCGGTCTGCAAGAATCATCTCGACGGGCTGTGGCGCAGCTTGGCCGCGCGCACTGGCTAGGGGAACATGGCGGAGCAGGACATCCTCCTGCGGTATGCAAGAATCACTTCGACGGGCTGTGGCGCAGCTTGGCAGCGCGCCTGCTTTGGGAGCAGGAGGTCGTCGGTTCAAATCCGACCAGCCCGACAACATGTCTCCTCCC
>CAMYJM010000547.1 GCA_947258635.1 uncultured Acidimicrobiaceae bacterium | reverse complement strand
GGCTGCACCGTGGCGAAGATCAATAGCTGCGGCAGGCGAAGGTTGCGCACCAGATTGCGCTTCGTGATCACCGCGATGTCCTTGACGGTATGGGCTGGACCGATCCGCGTGTGGCGGGTTGTCTCTGTTGCGGTTGTCATCAGGCGGCGCTCCCTTCCCGGCGTCTGCGACGTTTCGGCTTCTTCGTAGAAGCACGTTCGGCCTCGGCTTCGGCGGCGCCACGACCGGTCAGAGTCAAGAAGACATCGTCGAGGGTTGGCTTGTGCAGCGCGATGTCCTGGGCGGCGATCCCGGATTGATCCAATCTCCGCACCACGGCAAGCAGCGTTTGGGATCCGTCCGCAGCCGGAAGCCGGTTGCTCTGGTGGCTTGGCTCGAAGGTCGCCTCGCCGGACACCGTTGCCAGCACATCCAAAGCACGTGATCGGTCGTCGTCGGCGACATGAAGCTCGATCACCGATCCTCCCAACCTGGCCTTGAGCTCATCGCCGGTCCCCTCGGCAATGAGCTTGCCCCGGTCGATGACCGCGATCCGGTTGGCGAGTTGGTCCGCTTCGTCGAGGTACTGGGTGGTCAACAGCACTGTGGTCCCGGACGCGATCAGCTCGCGGATGAGCTCCCAGAGGTCCAGACGGCTTTGCGGGTCGATCCCCGTCGTCGGTTCGTCGAGGAAGAGCACCTGGGGCCTCCCGACCAGCGAGGCGGCCAGGTCCAAGCGACGACGCATGCCGCCCGAGTAGGTCCGCACCGTCCGGTCGGCGGCATCGTCGAGGTGGATCTTCTGCAACAGGTCGTCGGCCCGCTTGCGGGACTCGGCGGCCGACAGGTTGTACAGGCGCCCCACCATCTCGACGTTCTCCCGGCCGGTGAGATAGTCGTCGACGGCGGCAAACTGCCCCGCCAGCCCGATGTGATTGCGGGCGGCGACCGGGTCCTTACGCACGTCGATCCCGGCCACCTCTGCGTAGCCCGAGTCGGCCTTCAACAGCGTGGTCAGGACGCGAATCAGCGTCGTCTTCCCGGCGCCGTTGGGCCCCAGCAAGCCGAATACGATCCCCGGCTCGAACTCGAGGCTGACATCATCGAGAGCGCGTATGGAATCTCCGAACGTCTTGACGACGTTGGCCACGCGCACGATGGGTGCATTCATGTGGTGTCCTCTCTCCGCCCCAAAACCGGGCGCGCCGACGGCCGGGCGCGCAGTCCGGATCCGGAGCGGCGAGCTTAGCCCTGCCTCGTGTCGGCCAAACCCGCTCAGGACCCTGCGATGGACATCGAGTCGGCGATTCTGGTCAGCTCCACTGCCGACAGCTCCGTGCTGGCGACCAGGTAGTGCACCTCGGAATCGTGCCAGGTCGCGACCCGTGCCTCTGGCCGCGAATCTGTCGAAACTGGGCTCCGACCGAAGTGACGATGATCGCTGTCGGATGGCTCAAGGGGGTCGCGGCCAGCTTCAGCGGCGCTTGGCGTCCCTGGGATCGTCGACTATCACGGAGACTACGGGCGAATCCGGGTCACCGACGCCCAAGGCATCGACGAGGCGAGCCGACAGCTCCCCCTTTGACAGCACGGGGCTCGGGAGCAGATCATCGGTGAGTTTGACCAAGATCCGAGCTCGATATTCTTTGGTGGGTCCTGCCATCTCAGCTCCTTGTTGGCGGAGCCCAAACTACCCGGGTGGCTTCGTCCGGTCGAGAGGCAGTCCCGACTAGCCCTCGATAACGGTGCGGCTCTGCTCGCGCAGATACTGGGCCAGGTAGTAACGCCCGCCGCCCCCCTTGCCTCCCGTCCCAGAGCCTCCGGCTGTGAGGCCGTACTCGGTGTTGTTGGCCCGCTCAATACCCTCGCCCACCGACGCGATCCGATCAACGGCCACGAAGGGCACGAATAGCTCCCGGCGCCACAGCCACGAATCGGGAGGGGCCTCGACGATGGTAGGGGCGACAAAAGTGCCGTTCGCCAGACTGCCCTGTGTCAACCGGGTGCCGCCCGCCACCACCGTCCCATTCTTCTCGGCCTCGGCGGAGGCCTCCTCATATCGGCTGACCGCCGCCTCATCGATGATCGGGCCGAGAAAGACATCGCGGTCGAGTGGACTCCCGATAGCGACTTGTGAGGTCTTCTCAACGAGCCGCTCCATGAGCTCCTCATAGACGGGCGCCTCGACATACGCCCGCGACGCCGCCGAGCACTTCTGGCCGCCGAAGCCAAAGGCGGAGCGGCTGATGCCGGAGGCCGCCACATCCAGATCCGCATGCCGGGACACGATGACCGGGTTCTTGCCTCCCATCTCGCAGATCGCCGGCTTCGGGTAGTCGGTGGCGAAGGTCCGGTAGATCCCCATGCCGACGTCGTATGAGCCGGTGAAGGTGATGCCGTCTACCCGGGACGCCAGTTCAGCGCCGGCGACCGCGCCGGAGCCGGTCACGACGTGGAACGCCTCAGGAGGAACGCCGGCGTCGTTCATGGTCCGCCACAACTCGAGCCCGCACAGGGCACCGACCGTGGCCGGCTTCAGCACGACGGTGTTGCCGGCGACCAGCGCGGCCCCG
>CAMYJM010000546.1 GCA_947258635.1 uncultured Acidimicrobiaceae bacterium | reverse complement strand
AGTCCGGCCGCGTAGAAGGTGGTTCCTGTCAATATCTTGCTCGTTGCCTCATCGTCGGCCACGGTCGCCAGATTGGGGACAGCCAACGCTTGGAGCCCGAATTGGGCACGGTCGCCTTGGAGGCCTTAGAACTCGGAGGTCGCCGTCGAAACCCGGGCCGTCTGGAGCTGGCTGGCGAATTGCTCGGCGACGGCCACGGCCACCCCGGCGGCGGTTCCCGAACCGCGGCCCGCCAGCACCTCGATGGTGGCCGGATCGGGGGAGATGACGCTGGCCGAGAACCCGGCCGGAAGGATGAAGGCGGCGTCGGCCGTCTCGGTCTCGGCGGCGAACGGGTCGACCTCCACATCGACGAGGGCACGAGCCGCTTCGATCGTGTCGAGCTCCTTCACGGTGATCGAGTCGTCGGCGGCCATTCCGCCGAGTACCTGATCGACGAAGAGCCGGGCCGCCGGCCCGCCGTCCTGGTCGACGACGACATAGTTGGCGGCAAACTCGAAGTCCTCGATGGGGTTGAAGACGAAGCTGAAGATCGCGGCGAGGGCCAGGGGTGCCACTACGCCGACGATCAACGCCGAGCGATCGCGTATCCGCTGCTTGAGGTCCTTGACGGCGATCGTCCAGGCGGCACCCATGGTCAGTCCCGCAATGCGCGGCCGGTGAGGTGCAGGAACACCGACTCGAGGTTGGGCTCATCGATATCAACACCCGAAACCGAAACGCCGGTTGCGCTGACGACCGACAGGATCTCGGTGAGATGCTCGCCCGCATCGGAAACCAGCAGATCGATGACGCCGTCGCCGCTCCCGGCCTCGGCGACAACCGGGAGCTCGCTGAGAGCGGCCACAGCCGGCTCCAGCCCCCCGGTGGCGTTGAGCCGGATCCGGTCGTGCTGGCCGACGAGCTGCACCAGCTCGCGCCGGGTGCCCTCGGCCTTGATCTTGCCGTGATCGATGATGCCGACCCGGTCGCAGAGCCGCTCGGCTTCTTCCATGTAGTGGGTCGTGTAGAGCACCGCCATACCTTCCCCGCTCAGCTGCTCAACGCTTTCGAGGATGGCGTTGCGGCTCTGCGGATCGACCCCGACCGTGGGTTCATCGAGGATCAAGAGGGTCGGCTTGTGCAGCAGGCCGATCCCGATGTTCAGGCGCCGTTTCATGCCACCCGAGAAGTCCTCGGACCGGTCGCCTGCCCGATCGGTCAGCCCGATGACCCCCAGTACTTCTTCCACCCGGTTCAGGAGGGCCTTGCCCGACATGCCGTAGAGCTTGCCGAAGAATACGAGGTTCTCGCGTGCCGTGAGGTCGGGATAGACGGCGATGTCCTGGGGCACGAGGCCGAGGAGCGCCTTCGCTTCGAGGCTCTTCGTTGTCATCTCCTTGCCGCCGACGGTGACGGAGCCGCCATCACGGGCCAGCAGGCCGGAGATCATCGAGATCGACGTGGTCTTGCCCGCACCGTTGGGCCCGAGAAGTCCGTACGTCTCGCCCGGATCGATGTAGAAGCCAACATCATCGACTGCGACGAGCTTGTCGAAGACCTTCCGCAGTCCGCTGCACTCGAGCGTCGGTTGTGGCATGCACCTACCTCCCGTGATCCCTGCGCCGAGTCTACGCCGCAGCAAGCCGCCGGCACATGCGATCCCTGTGGCGTCGAGCCCGGGTCGGCATCCAGCCGGTCTAGTGTCACCTAGAGATCTCGAGCGGAAGCTCTGTATTGGTTGACTTTGCTATCAAGACGG
Organism: uncultured Acidimicrobiaceae bacterium; assembly: GCA_947258635.1. Lineage (GTDB taxonomy): Bacteria > Actinomycetota > Acidimicrobiia > Spongiisociales > UBA5794 > JAHEJX01. The sequence continues at coordinate 265 of CAMYJM010000546.1, read as the reverse complement.
CACCGCAGCATGCGCAGTGGTCCGACATGCTCGACGTGTGGCGCGCCGCCGACGAAATCGATGTGTTCGCCGAAGCGTGGAACTTCGACCATTTCTATCCATTGGCGCCTCCTGCCGACGGGCCGTGCCTCGAGGGGTGGACGACGCTGACGGCGCTCACTCAGGCAACCAAGCGGATCCGGGTAGGTTGCATGGTCAACGGCATGCACTATCGCCACCCGGCGGTGACCGCCAATATGGCGGCAAGCCTCGACATAATCTCGGG
>CAMYJM010000545.1:1681-3688 GCA_947258635.1 uncultured Acidimicrobiaceae bacterium | reverse complement strand
GCCATCGCTTCACTCGATAGGGGACAAGTCCACCCTTCTTCTAGAAACAGATCTCTCTGGATGTCAGCGGCCGGGCTGGGGGACATTCGTCAACCAACCGCGGGCACTAGTCAGCGTGCGCAATCACAGTTGATGTGCCCCGCGCCGTTCCCTTCACGCCTCGAGTTGGCTACGATGTTCCGGCCACGCGGGTTGGGGGAGCGATGCGACCGACCAAACGAATCAATCCGGGCGCCCATCACTCGGTTGACACCGGCGCCGGCGGCAAGGGACGGTTTTTCACGGCCCCGCAGCCTCCGCCGGCGGCCGCCGCCGAGCCGGGCGAAGGCGCGGCGTCCGGGTCCGGGCAATCCGACCCGTCGCAAGCTTCCGGCAGCAAGTACCGGGCCCGAGCTTCCGTCGGCCCGCAGGCCGGCCCCGAAGAGGTCAAGGGCCCAGAATCGGTCCCCGCCGAATGGGTCGATCCGCTCGATCAGGACGAAGTCGACTTGGCAGCAGTCACCATCGATCTCCGGGACACGATCATCGAGAACCCCGCCGAGACGTACTATCAGCGATACAGCTCTCGAGTCCCCGGCCATCAGTGAGCTCACCCGCTAGCCGGCGGGAATTACACTCCCCCGATCGATATGCCCCGAGACGTTCCGGACGAAACGCCGCGGCCGTTCGGAGACGGCTCCGGAGAGGTCAGCCACCAGGGTGAGGTCGATTCGGCGCGGACCAGGTTTGCCCGTCTCACAGAAGACGGGACGGGTTTCATCGTGGCCGGCAGTCTGGTTGCCGGGATCGGCGCCTATGTCTACCAGTTTCTCGGGGGCCAGTCGCTGGGGGCCGAGGCGTTTGCCCCGGTTTCCGTCCTGCTCACAATCCACTTCCTCGTATTCATCGTGATCCTGCTTCCGGTCGAGCAGCTGGTTGTTCGCCGGCTGACTCTCGACCGAACTGCGGCCGGCGTTCCGGGGCGCGTGTGGGTGCTGGTGGCAGCCGCCATGGTCGTCTCGGTTGGGTATGCCTGGGTCGGCGTCGACTCGTTGCTGCGGGGCGATATGCGCTTCGTGGCCTTCATCGCGGCGACAATCGCAGCTCACACGGTATTCGCTCTCGGGCGGGGCCACTTGGCGGGATGGCGCCGCTTTCGGGCGTACGGGATGTCGAGCGGGGGGGCATCGCTCCTCAGGCTCGCAGTGGCGGCGGTGATTCTGGCGGTACGGCCCACGGCAACGGGTTTCGCGCTTGGTCTGATTGTCGGCCCTCTCGTGATATTCCTGTGGAGACCGTTCCGGCCGGTGGTGGTCGATCGAGCGATGCTCGCCCCCACTGAAGCCGCGACGCTGCGGGAGCAGGGACTGCTGTTCGGGCTGGTTCTGTCGTCGGCGGTTTCCCAGGTGCTGTTACTGGCGGGCCCGTTGCTGGTTGCCGCCCTGGGGGGGAGTGAGGCCATGGTCAGTGTGGCATTTGGCACCTTCACACTCCTGCGAGCCCCTCTCACGTTCGGGTACAACCTGCTGGCCCGGATCCTGCCGCCGTTCACCGAGATGGCGGCCAAGGGAGCGCGCCAGGAGCTCCGCGCTTGGGGTCGCGGGATAGGGATTGCGGCGGCGCTGCTCGCCGGAGCCGGCTCGATAGTCGGCTGGTTGATCGGCCCGCGGCTCGTCGGGCTCTTCTTCGGCGGAGACTTCCGGCCTTCGAGCTGGGTTGCCGCCCTGGTGGCGGCCGGCGTCGTCTTTGCCGGGGCCGGGTTGTTCGTGGGGCAGATCCTGGTGGCCCGCGGCCAGCCCTACCGGCTGGCCGCCGCGTGGCTCGTCGGCATCGCCGGTGCCGTGACGGCGTTGTGGCTGGCGGGCGGCGATCCGCTGGAGCGAGTGGCGGTGGCCTTCCTGATCGGCGAGGCCCTGGCGCTGGCGGCGCTGGTCGCGGGGACTGTGGCCGTTGCCGGGTCGCAGAGGCGCGGCTACGAATTGGCCAAGCGCTCGTTGGACATCGGGGGGGCAATTGCGCTGCTGGTGG
>CAMYJM010000545.1:0-1587 GCA_947258635.1 uncultured Acidimicrobiaceae bacterium | reverse complement strand
GCCAGGAGCGCGTCGGTCGTAACGGCAGGCACTTCGCCATGCTCAAGCTGCGCACGATGCGGGCAGACGGCGGCGAGGACGTCTTCGTCGATCATTTGCGCCGGCTCGCCGAAGCCCGGACTGCGCCGCGGGACAGTCCTCTCAAGATCGACGATGACCCCCGCGTGACTCGGGTCGGGAGGTTTCTGCGCGCCACGTCCCTCGATGAGTTGCCCAACCTGTGGAACGTGATCCGTGGCTCCATGTCCTTGGTCGGGCCGCGACCATTGGTTCCGGCCGAGGCCGAGCTGATCGGCCTCGACCACCTACGATTCAGCATCAAGCCCGGGGTCACCGGGCTGGCTCAAGTGTCGGGCCGGGACGAGATCAGCCTGAGCGAGCGATCAGCCCTCGATGCTCAATACGTCGCCTCGAGGTCGTTGCGAGGCGATGTCGCGATTCTCGGACGAACCGTGGTCACCGTGCTGCGGCGTCCGGGCGGCTAGCGTCGCCGCAGGCTCATTGTGGAGTTGAGGACATGAACCCGGTATCAGCAGCTCTTCTCGATCCGGACTCGACGATCGCCGTCGTCGGCGCCAACGATGATCCCGGCAAGTACGGATCCGTTATCTACCGCGATCTCAAGGGCAAGGGCTTCGTCGTCTACCCGGTCAACCCAAGACGCGACACCGTTGACGGCGACCGGGCCTACGCAACTCTGGCGGATCTCCCGGCGGCCCCAACCATCGTCAATTTCGTCGTTCCCCCTCAGGTGTCCCTTGCCGTGCTCGCCGAAGCCAAGACGCTCGGATACAAACTCGTGTGGCTGCAGCCCGGTTCGTCGTCCACCGCGGTTCGGGAATACGTCGAATCGCATGGGTTCGACCACCTCATCGATGTGTGCATCATGGTGCACGCCCGTCCCAGGAAGCCATGAGCGAGAGTCTCGAAGAGTTCAAGGACTCGTTCTCATACGGGAACCGCAACGACCTGTCGTTCAAGTTCCTGAAGAAGCTCGCTCCCGACCGGGCAGCCGAGGCGATTCGGCAGATTCTCGAAGCGGTTGGTACTTCGTTCGATACTGGAGAGGTCGACGAACTGCACGATCTCGTGACCCGTTGGCAGGTCGCCGCTTATGCGCCGGAAGCCGGTTCGCACCGCAAGTACGTCTACCCCGAGGCGCCCTGGGCGCTCCCGACCAGGCCGTTGGAGGCCAGCCGGGTCGGCTTGATGGCCTCATCGGGCCACTTCGTCGCCGGCGACGATCCCGAGCCGTTCGGGGTGAAGGACATGACGCAGCTCGAGGCCGTGGATCGGATCGGTGAGTTCCTGCGCGAGACACCCGTCTTGTCGAAGATCCCGAGGGACTTCGATCCTGCCGATCTGCGGGTCCGTCAAGGCGGCTACGACATTCGCAGCGCCGTGAAGGATTTCAACGTCACCTTCCCCCGCGATGCCTTGCTGGCGGCGCAGGCTGGGGGACACATCGGCGCCGTGGCCGATCCGCTGTTTTCGTTTCCGGGTGCGGCCTCGCAGGGCCGTTTGCGCAAGCACGCCTTGCCGGGTTGGGTCGAGATGCTCCACGAGGCAGCGATCGACGTGCTGCTG
>CAMYJM010000544.1 GCA_947258635.1 uncultured Acidimicrobiaceae bacterium | reverse complement strand
ATGACGGCGGCCGGCTCCGGCGGATCTCAACTACCGAGAAGTGTCGCCAGGTCGGGTGAGTCGGCGGGGAGTACGGCCCGCATGACCTCGGCAGTGTGTTCCCCCAACGCCGGCGCGGGACGCGGCCGCCGGCCGTCGCGCAGCGGTCCCTGCACGACCTGATAAGTCCCCTCCGGCGATGCTACCTCGGTGACTAGGCCCCGCTCCTTCACGTATGGGGTCGCCAGCGCCTCGATCATCGAGTTGATCGGAGCATTGGGGATTCCGGCGGCCGTTAGGCGCCGCAGAGCTTCAGTGGTAGTCAGCCGGCCGATAGCTTCCTCCACCGCTGCGTTGACCTCGGCGCGGGAGATGGTGCGCTGGTGGTTCGTGCGCAGGTCATCGCGGGCGGCCAGCTCGTCGAGGTCGAGCACCCGGCACAACATCGGCCAGAACTTGTCGCCGAGCACTGCGATCACGACCCATCCGTCGGCGGTGGCGAACGCTCGGTACGGGACAATGTTCTGATGCCCGGAGCCGACCGGATCGGGGCCGACCCCAGTGGCCATCGCCCCGGTTGCCACATATGTGAGCAGCGACAGTGCCGCATCGAGCAGCGGCACTTCGACATGTCCGCCGTGCCCGTCCCGCAGCCGCCGGCTATAGGCCGCCACCGCCCCGAGTGCCCCCCACAAGCCGGCGGCGAGGTCGCTGATCGCCACACCGGCGCGCACGGGAGCCCCATCGGGCTCGCCGGTGACCGACATGATCCCGCTCTCGGCCTGGGCGACGAGGTCATAGGAGGCCTCGCGCTCGCGTTCGGTGCCGCGGGCGAAACTGGAGATCGTCACGACAACGAGCCGCGGGTGCCGCGCCAGCAGAGCATCGGGAGTCACCGCCAGCTTGGCTGCAGCGTCGGGACGGTAGTTCTCCACGACTATGTCGGCCGAGCCCAGCAACGCGTCCAGGCCTCGCCTTCCCGCCGCGGTCGTCAGATCGAGCACGACGCCGCGTTTGTCGGTGTTGAGCGACGAGAAGTATGTGGACCGGCCGCCGATGAACGGTCCGATCCCGCGAGCCGAATCGCCTTCGGGCGGTTCGACTTTGATCACATCTGCGCCCATCTCAGCGAGAATCTGGGCGGCGAAGGGACCGGCAAGCACTCGCGACAGGTCGATCACCCGGACCCCGTCGAGCAAACCGGTCATGCTCCCTCCGCCAGAGCCAGAAGATCCGCGGCCGGCCGGGCCGGGTCGTCGAGCGCACCGTCGAGGCGGTTGCCTGCCAGCGACCGAACCTTGGCGTCGAGTTGCTCGTCGCTCAGGGGATGTTCAGGCGACCCGCGGGCCGCGTCCACCCTGATTTCAATCGGCGAGGCGGTCGCCCCGCCGCGCCACGCCAGCACCGCCTCGGATTGCCGGAGCCCGTCGTCGATCTCGACTTCGATGCGCGAGGCCAACTCCCGGGCGGCGGCGTCGACGGTGACGAAGCGGGCGACGTCCGGAGCGCCGTAGAGCACCGTGAAGGCGACCGTATAGGGGATGGAGAACTTCGCTTCCAGTCCCGTCTTCACGTCGTCGAGGGGCGCTGCCTGGCGAGAGCGGCGATGCACGGTGACGGCGCCGGAACCGGCGCCGTCGGCCCCCTGGCGTACCGCCGTCGCCGCCGCCTCGATGGCTCCGTGAGTCTGCAGACAGCACGGGAAAGCTTTGATCCAGTTCTCCCTGATCGCCGGGGACTCGCCCGGCTCGGCCCATTGCCCGCCATAGGCGGCAGCAAACCCCGCCTCGATCGTCTCGGTGGCGGTTGCCCCCCAGCCGGCGAGAAGCGCCCAGTGCCTTGCCGTCGGTGCCGAACGCGGCGCGCAGGCCGCCGGCGCCCAGAAGGGCCAGCTGTTGGCCAACCCGGGTCTGCTCTTTGTCGAGCCCGAGGATCGTGGCCGCCGCGGTCGCGGCCCCGATCGTTCCCGTCACCGCGGTCGGGTGCCAGCCCCGCTCGTAGAGGCTGGGGTGCCCGGCCTTCGCCACGGCGGCCATCGCCTCGAATCCGGCGGCATAGGCCTCGAGAACCTCGCCGATCGAGGCCCCCGTAGTGGCGCCCACCACCAGGGCGGCCGGGGCGGTCGGTGCCGAAACGTGGCTGAGGCCGGGCCCGTACGTGTCGTCGAAGTCGAGGACGTGGCCGGCCGCTGCCAGGGCGGCGACTCGATCACAGGTGCCGTCGCCGACGGCCCGCGCCGCTTCTGCCGCAGGCTCGTTCCGTCCCGCCACCGCACACGCCAGCCAGTCGAGGAAGGCCCGGCGATAGAGCGGTGCGGTGGACTCCATCATGGCCGCCGAGCATACCCGGCGGGCACAGCCGTCACCGACCCGGTTCACCAGGTCCCGCGCAAACACCCGCAACGCCAGGATCTCATCGGTGCCTTCGAAGAACGACAGGACGC
>CAMYJM010000543.1 GCA_947258635.1 uncultured Acidimicrobiaceae bacterium | reverse complement strand
GCGTCGTCCCCGCGCCGGACCCCATGGACACCGAGGTGCCCACACTGCTGTTCGAGAAGCCGATGGCGGCGGACACCCACAGCGTGAGCGAGCGCCGCCGAATCACGGTTTTGCGCTGTGAGCTCGCCGCGATGGCGACCATGGTGGTCGATCCCGAAGAACTCCTCGAGGAGCTGCCGGCCTTCCGGCACATAGTCGCCGAGATCGTCAGTGACTACGACGGACATCTCTGGCAGATGCCCGGGCAGAGCCTGGTGGTCTATTTCGGTTATCCGGCGGCGCGGGAGGACGATGCACGCAGAGCGGTCCTGGCGGCGCTCGAGATCGTGTCGCGCTGCGCCGAGGCGGACGTTTGCGGTGGCTTCGAGCCCCGGGTCGGCGTCCACACCGGCCTGCTCGTGGTGTCGCAGAGTGACGACGCGCAGCAGGCGCCGACCACCCTGGGCGATGCGCCGGAGGTCGCCGTAGCGGTCCAGAATGTCGCCGGGCCAGCCCAGATTCTGATCAGCGCGTCGACCCATCTTCTGGTCGAGCAGTTCTTCACTTGTGAGGAGGTGGACAGCTCCGGTCGACTGGGGGCGGACCTCAAGGTATACCAGGTCCGCGGTGAGCTCGAGATCGATGACCGGCTCGGGCTTGCCCGGGCGGCCGAGACGAAGCCGCTGGTGGCCAGGGGATCGGAGCTCAAGCTGTTGATGGAGCGCTGGGAGGTCGCGGCCGCGGGCCGCGGCCAGGTGGTTCTGCTCGGCGCGGAGCCGGGTGTGGGCAAGACCCGGCTGGTCAACGAATTGCTGCGGCAGCTCTCCCCACAGAAGCCGGAAGTCCTCGGCTGCTACGGCTCGCTCTACCTCAAGGGCAGCGCGCTCCATCCGATCAAGAAGATGATGGGCCGACTGCTGGCCCAGTCCGTCGCCGAGACCAAGAAGCTCCCTCTGGCGTCCCTCGAAAAGAAGCTGCAGAGCTATGGTCTGCCGCTGGCCGAGATGGTGCCGCTGCTGGCGGATCTTCTCGGGGTGGACCTCGAGGGGCGGTACGCCCCACCGACGGTCGAGCCGAGGGTTCAGCGGCGCCGCACCCTCGAGGCGGTTCTCACGCTGTTGTTGGAAATGGCGCAGGAGGAGCCGCTTCTCCTCGTCTTCGAGGACCTGCACTGGGTCGACCCGTCGTCACTCGAGTTCCTCGGCATGTTGATCGATCAGGCCGCGGTGACGCGGCTTCTCGCAGTGCTCACTTTTCGTCCGGAGTTCGTGCCTCCGTGGGGCCAACGCTCCTATGTGACGCCTTTGTCGCTGAGCCCGCTGACCGAGCGCCAGGTGAGGGACTTGATCGCCGACATCACCGGAGGCAAAACCCTGCCGACGACCGTGGTGCAAGGCATCGTGGGGCGGAGCGACGGGGTGCCGCTCTTCGTGGAGGAGCTCACCAAGTTCCTGCTCGAGTCGAGCGTGCTCAAAGAGACCGGGGATGGCTATGAGCTGGCGAGCCCGTCGAGGACCGTCCACGTCCCGGCGACCTTGCACGACTCCTTGATGGCACGCCTGGATCGGCTGGGGGCGGCCAAAGGGGTGGCGCAGCGCGCCTCAGCGCTCGGCCGCGACTTTCCCTCGGCGCTTCTCTCCGCGGTGGTGCCGTGGGGAGAGGAAGTTCTCGAGCCGGCTCTCGACCGGCTGGTGGACGCCGAACTGCTGCACAAGCAGGGGTTCGGCCGGAGTGCCCGTTACTACTTCAAGCATGCCTTGATCCGGGACGCGGCGTATGAGTCCCTGCTGCGCAGTGAGCGGCGAAAGCTCCATCACCAGATCGCCGAGGCCCTGGTCGATCGATTCGCCGAGCCGGCGCAGAGGCACCCCGAAGTGGTCGCCCATCACTGGACGGAAGCCGGCCGTTTCAATGAAGCCACCCACTACTGGTATCTGGCGGGGCTTATCGCCCTCAACCGCTCGGCACTGGTCGAGGCGACCGATCATCTCGAGCGGGGTATCGAGCTGGTGGCGAAGCTGCCCGAGAGCGA
>CAMYJM010000542.1 GCA_947258635.1 uncultured Acidimicrobiaceae bacterium | reverse complement strand
AGCGCGGAGAGCTGCTCCGAGTCAACCCCCTGTGCCTCGGGCGAGGCGACCTTCCAGCCCGTTGTTGGCCAGATCTGACTGTCGGTCGGCCGCGGTGAGGGCGTGGCGGAGTTGGTGGGGCTCGACATGGATCCGCATCCGGCCAGGACCAGCATGAGGCTCAGAGCGAAAGCCAGGCCTACCGCTTGGCGATGAATCCATCGCAGCGTCATCCCCTGCCCTATCGTCGGGTTGCCCCGTTGCGATCGGGGCCTTCCCCAGCGTACCCCCTAGGACGCGCAGCGCAGCAGGTTCATCGCCTTCAAGCTCATGACGACCTCCCTATGTTGATTCAGCACCTCGATGTGGGTGCGCATGAACCCGCGGTCCGGCTTCGAAGTGGAACGGCGGGCCTCGAGAATCGTCACCCGCAGTGACAGCACATCGCCGGGCCGGACCGGTCGCGGCCAGCGCAGCTCGTCGACGCCCGGTGAACCGAGGCTGGCGGTGACCGGCAGGAAGTGGTCCACCAGCAGCCGCATCGCCAGTGCGCCCGTGTGCCACCCGCTGGCGATCAACCCACCGAAGTGCCATTGGCTCGCCGCTGCGGGGTCCGTGTGGAACGGCTGCGGGTCGAACTGGTTCCCGAAGCCGATCACGTCGTCCTCGTCGACGGCGATCGCTCCGAATTCGTACACCGCGCCTGCCACGTAGTCCTCGAACGATTGGCGGGCCAGGGCGTCGATGGAGGTGGGGTTGCTCATAGGCGGTTGATCTTACGGCGTCCACGGAATCGTCACGGCATGCGTTCGTTGTGCTTAGAACGCGCCACCAGAGCGCTGTAAGCACAACAAACGGACCGGACTCACGTTTGCCTGGTTCCCATCTATCCGTCCCTTGTGCGTCTGTGGCGGAGTATCGTTCCCGTCTCATCGGTGACGAGGTGAGCCATGGCAGGTTCAGTCGGTCGAGTCGAAACCAGGTTCTTCACGTTCGGGTCCGAGGCGGAGCCGTTCGTTCTCAAGTGCGGGTCCCAGCTGCCCGAGGTGACGCTGGCCTACGAGACGTACGGCAAGCTGAACGCCGACGCCTCGAACGCCATCCTCGTGTTTCAGGCGCTCACCGGGTCACAACACGCCGCCGGCCACAACCCGGCTATCCCCGAGATCGGGGCGATCTGGACCGAAGAGAACCACGTGGGTTGGTGGGATGGCTTCATCGGGCCCGGCAAACCGATCGACACTGAGAAGTACTTCGTGCTGTGCGCCAACTACCTGGGTGGTTGCTACGGCTCGACCGGCCCCGCCTCGCTGGACCCCCGCACCGGCGAACGCTACGGGAGCAAGTTCCCCAACATCTGTTTCGCCGACATGGTGGACAGCCAGATCAGGCTGCTCGAGCACCTCGGGATCAGCAAGCTCCACGCCGTTACCGGCGGCTCGACGGGAGGCGTGCTCGCCCTGTCGCTGGCGACCCGCTACCCCGACATGGTCGACATCGTCGTTCCCTTCGCCAGCGGCTTGCAGACCACGGCACTGCAGCGGATCCACAACTACGAGCAGATCAACGCCATCCAGACCGATCCGCACTTCAACGGCGGCGACTATTACGACGGTCCCGGCCCGACGAGCGGACTGGCGCTGGCGCGCATGATCAGCCACAAGACATTCGTCTCGCTGCGTGACCTGCGGCTGCGAGCCCGCGACGAGGTGCTCGACATCGATGACGGCCCCGGCTTCTACGACCTCACCCACCCTCTCGAGTCGTACATGCGCCACCAGGGCGACAAGTTCGTCGAGCGCTTCGACGCCAACAGTTACATCCGCATCATGCACGCCTGGCAGACCTACGACCTGGCGCTCGAGGCGGGTCACGAGGACCTCTCGGAGCTGTTCACGCCGTGCAAGCACCAGCGCTACATGGTGTTCTCCATCGACTCCGACGTGTGCTTCTATCCCGACGAGCAGGAGGAGATGGTCCGCTTCCTCGAGCTGGCCGACGTCCCCAATCGCTGGATCACAGTCCATTCCGACAAGGGCCACGACT
>CAMYJM010000541.1 GCA_947258635.1 uncultured Acidimicrobiaceae bacterium | reverse complement strand
CGAGCTCGAGGCAGATCTTCGGTAGCTGAGTGCTCTTGCCGGAGCCGGTCTCGCCGGCGACGATCACTACCTGGTTGTCGCGGATCGCCGCTAACAGCTCGTCACGCCGGGCGACGATGGGGAGGTCTTCGGGGTAGGCGATCTGGGACGGCAGGAAGTTGCGGCGCTCGTCGAGCCGCGTCTCGGCTCGGGCGATGTCTTGAGCGATCCGATCCCTCTCCTCAGCAGACCGTCGCCCGGAGAGCCGGCCTGCCTGACGAAGACGCCGCTCCAGCCGGTGTCGATCCAGGACCGATACGCCGGTGAGGCGGGCGCGTAGATTCGCAACGGACGGAGCGCTTGCCATGATGGGTAGAGGTTAAGGGCGCTGCGACCGCGCCGAGTCGGCAGGGGCTGCCCGGGACGATGGGTTAGCGTTCCGCTGAGACGTCAGGAGCGAGGATGGACAACGGGTTGAAGCAGATCTGGCAGGGCGGCGAAACCGCTCATGGCGGCTGGCTGAGCCTCACAGACGATTTTGCCGCGTCGGTGATGGGCGACGTCGGATTCGATTATCTGGTCATCGACATGCAACACGGGTTGGCCGACTACACCCAGGCGGTCCGCCTGATTCAGGCCGTCGCCGCCTCGGCCAGCGTGCCGCTGGTGCGGGTTCCGGGGAACGACCCGGCGATAATCGGCCGCATCCTCGATGCCGGCGCGCTCGGAATCATCGTGCCCATGGTGAACTCGGCCGAGGAGGCCGCAGCCGCGGTGGCCGCCTGCCGGTACTCGCCGGCAGGTGCCCGGAGCTGGGGGCCGACTCGCGCCGCTCGAATCCATGGCGACTACCAGACTCACACGGCCAACGACACCGTCCTGTGCATCCCGATGATCGAAACGGCCCAAGCCGTCGCCGCCATCGACGAGATTCTGGCGGTGCCGGGAATCGATGCCGTCTACGTCGGCCCCGCCGATCTCTCGCTCACCTATGGGTTGCCCCCCGCCGGTGACAATGCCGGGCCCTTCGGAGAAGCGATGGACGCGATCCTCTCCGCGTGCGGGCGCCACGACGTCGTCCCCGGAATCCACGCCAACCCGGAACTGGCACAGAAACGCCGCAACCAGGGATTCCGCATGGTCACCGTCTGCAGTGACGACCAGGCGCTGGCCCGGGGCGCCGCCGCCATGTGGCGCGCCGGCGCGCCGCTTGCCGGCCGGTAGCCTCTGCGCAATCGAAGAACGAGGTAGCGATGCTCTACGGCCTGGCCTATTTCCCAACCGACACGGCGATGCAACCGATCGAATTCGGGGAGGCCGCCGAGGCGGCCGGCTTCGAATCCATCTGGTTCGCCGAGCACAGCCACATCCCGGTGAGCCGGATCACCCCGTGGGGCGGCCGGGCGGGTGCCCCTCCCCTGCCGGAGCATTACTGGAGAACGCACGACTCGGTCGTGGCACTCGCGGCGATCGCAGCCCGCACTTCCGAGATCAGACTGGGAACGGGAATTGCCCTCCTCGCCCAGCGCGACCCGATCTGGCTGGCCAAGGAAATCGCCTCCCTCGACTTGATCTCGGGGGGAAGAGCCAACTTTGGGATTGGCTACGGGTGGAATATCGAGGAGATGGAGAGCCACGGCATCGATCCGAAGCGACGCAGGGCACTGGTACGGGAAAAGGCTCTCGCCATCAAGGAGATCTGGACCCGGGACGAGGCGAGTTTCTCCGGTGAGTTCGTCTCGTTCGATGCGATGTGGTCCTGGCCGAAGCCGGTCCAGAAGCCGCACCCTCCCATCGTCATCGGCGGCTCCCCAACCCCGGTTACCTTCCGCCATATCGTCGAGTACGCCGACGGATGGATGCCTCTGTACGGCCGCTTCCCCATCGTGGAGCATGTCGCCAGCTTGCGGCGGCAGGCCGAGGATGCCGGCCGCGACCCGGCGGCGATCGAGGTGACCGTCTATATGGCGCCTCCGGACCCGGCGGTCATCGAGGAGCTGCGCGCCGCCGGCGTCGATCGAATCCTGTTCGGCGTCAAGTCGCTGCC
>CAMYJM010000540.1 GCA_947258635.1 uncultured Acidimicrobiaceae bacterium | reverse complement strand
TCGCTCTCAGTATCCAGACAATAAATCTCACACTTCGCTGGCACGCAGCTCGCGGATGCCGAGGGTGATGCTGGTCGCACCTACCCAGATGAGTGCACCCACAATCCCGATGCCCCACCAAGGAGTCAGCAGCAGGATTGCGACGATGGTTCCGATAAAGCCGATAGCTCGCGGCAGCGTCTCGTAATTGAACGTGATCAGCGTGGTGCCGCCAATTAGCGCGGTCAGCCCCGGGGCGATCATCCACATCCCGTTCCAGCCCAATGTGAGCAGGGTGCGGGCGACCACGGCGTCGCCTCCGTAGCTCTCTAGCTGCCCTTGGGCGATTCCGATCAACGCAACCACCACGAGCATGCCCGCAGTCATCAGGCCGCCGCCCAGTGCGACGGTGAGCGGCCACTCGTCGCCTTCTTCTGGCACCTCGATATGACGTAGGTAGCCGCTGAAGACAACCAGCACAAAGGACGCCAGGAGCAGGATGTAGTTGCCGGTCACGAGGTTGGTCCGGTTGTCGCTGAGCGCTTGTGCGATCTTGTCTGCAGCGTCGATGGGTTCGATTGACGCAGGTGGCCCACCGGCACCAACGGCGAAGACAAACGCGATGGCGAATATGGCCCCGCTAAAGGCAGCGGCCGCCCGCCACATTCGGGAGATTCTCAAGTCAGCGGTCCTTTCGCAGCCAGGCGGAGTCCCATGGTCCAAGAAGGATTGTGGCAGCCCCGGCCGAAGGGCCCACTTCGTTGCCGACCCAGCGGTCGCCCGGCCAGGCGACTTCGATCGGATGATCGGTGACGTTGACGTACACCCTCGCCAGTGGCCCACTCTGACCCCGCTCGATACCGAGCACTCCGGCTGGTGTGGTGAGGACAGCCTGCGGTGCGTCCGGGTGGAACGCCGGCGAAGCCGAGCGCCAGCGCAGCATCTTCTCAAGGCCGGCGGTGATTCTGGCGGCAATCGAGGAAGGATCGGCCAAGGCCGCCGCAAGGTCCTCGGTCGCAAACCTGGTTCGGTTGAGGGATCGAGCGTGTCCGGTTTCAGCGAAGCCGGCCTGATCGCTGCGCGCCCCCACCAGGCTCATCGCATAGATCGCAGGTACACCGCGCAGCGAGAGCATGATGGCGTGTGAGGCCAGGTGACGGGCCACTGCATCGGCCGGCTGGTAGCCAGTTTCCATGAGCGAGAACCACGTTGTGTTCAGTTCGTAGGGGCTGGTGTGGCTGCCCACTGACCGCACTCCGACCTGGCCTCCACCGCTTCTGGTCAGCTCGACCAGAGCGGCAACTCGCTTCTCGGGAAGGATGCCTTCCACCGGCCGAACCCCCACACCGTCGTGGGACGACAGGAAATTCAGGAAGGTACATCCGTCCGGCAAAGGGTCTAGAGCGCGCAGCCAGGAGCCAAGCAGGTCCACTTCGCCCGTGTGCATGGCGTCGAGAACTAGCGGGGGTAACGCAAACTGGTACACCATCTGCGCTTCCCGGCGATCCCCTCCGAAATACGAGAGGTTCTCCTGGTGGGGAACATTGGTCTCCGTGAGGATCACGACGTCTGGATAGACCTCGTCCAAGCAGGCGCGCAGCAACTGGAGTATCAGATGGCCGTGGGGCAGGTTGATCGAGCTTTGGCCGACTTCCTTCCACAGGAATTGGACTGCGTCGAGACGGATCATCGACGCTCCGCGGTCTGCGTAGTCGAGAAGCACCCGGAGCACCTCGAGGAAGACCTCGGGACTGCGGTAGTTGAGGTCGATCTGATCGGCAGAGAAGGTAGTCCACACCCAGCGTGTCCCTTCTGGAGTCTCGAAAGGGGTGAGCAGGGGACTGGTGCGCGGCCGAACGACTTTGCTCAGATCGGTATCGGGAGGTAGCGACACGAAGTAATCCTGGTAGTCGGGATCGCCTGCGAGATAGCTAAGAAACCATCGACCGCCGGCAGACGTATGGTTGACCACCGCATCGAACATGACGCGGGCATCGTCGGCCAGCCCCGCAACGTCCTCCCAGGTTCCGTATCTCGGATCCACTGCGGCG
>CAMYJM010000539.1:1351-3389 GCA_947258635.1 uncultured Acidimicrobiaceae bacterium | reverse complement strand
CGGAAGGCGTTTCGACAATGATCCGACGCACCCTGGAGTGGCCGAGGGCCGGACATTCCGTTACAAATGCCCTCCGCGAAATCCCAGAGAACTGAGAAGACAGATGACCGATCCTTTCCATGCGGCCCGGTCCCATCCCTTCGCTTCGCGCGCCTCATTTGCAGGAGTGCCGGCCCGGCCGCTCGATGATCTCGGCGACGCCGGCGTTGTCATCCTCGGAGCGCCCCTCGACTGGGGGACGACTCATCGCGCCGGGACGCGTATGGGCCCCAGAGCCATCCGGGAAACGGACTATCTCGGAGCCCACGGATCCCGGCCCCACCTCCCGACGGGCATCGACCCCCTCCAGGTGCTCAACGTGGTCGACACCGGCGACCTGGACCTGCCGATCGGCTATCTCGAAGAGTCGGTCGACATCATCAGCGATGCCGTCGAAACCATCGCCCGCGGCGGCGCGGTACCGATGATCCTCGGCGGGGATCACACCATCACCTGGCCTAACGCCCGGGCGGTGGCGGCGGTGCACGGCGATATTGCGCTGATCCACTTCGATGCTCACGCCGACACCGGCGCCACGGCGCCGGGCGGCGCGCTCCTCGGCCACGGCACGCCGATGCGGAGGTTGATCGAGTCCGGCGCCATCGCCGGCCGGCGGTTCGTCCAGATCGGATTGCGCGGCTACTGGCCCGATCCTGCCACCGTCGCCTGGATGGAAGAGCAGGAGATGCGGACATATCTCATGAGCGAGATCGTCGAACGGGGCCTCAAGCCGGTCGTCGAGGACGCAGTGACCTACGCCGCGGCCGGAGCCGATGCGGTGTTCATATCTGTCGATATCGATGTCGTCGACCCCGGCATGGCCCCGGGAACGGGAACCCCGGAGCCGGGCGGCCTGACGTCACGGGAGCTCCTCGATACCTTGCGGCGCCTCGGCCGCGAGCTCAACGTGGTCGGAGCGGACATCGTCGAGGTGTCGCCACCGTACGATGGGCCGGGTGAGATCACCGCGTTCCTGGCCAACCGATGCGTGCTGGAGCTCCTCAACGGGATGGCGGAGCGCAGGCTCGTCTGATTTCGTTCACGCCCATCACGTTCCACCCGGCGCGAGAGGCGATGGCTGGAGCGCACCGCCCGGCTTCTGCTGGTACCCCATCAGGAGCCGAAGGCCCCAACCAGCTACGCGGTCGCCGGGACCGCCTCGAGGCGGGTACGCCACGTTGCCCGCGCGGCAACTCGGGCCAAGTAGGCGGCTCGGGCCCGTTTCCCGGGCGATGCCTCGTCGGCGGGGGCGGTCCCCTCATACAGAGTGCCGAAATACGCTCGCAGTGACATGAGGGCTTCCGAGCGAATCTGGGAGACGCGGGCCTGAGTGACGCCGAGGTCAGTGGCAACGTCCTGCAGCGGCTCACCATCGAGGTAG
This sequence comes from uncultured Acidimicrobiaceae bacterium, assembly GCA_947258635.1. GTDB lineage: Bacteria > Actinomycetota > Acidimicrobiia > Spongiisociales > UBA5794 > JAHEJX01. Next base: position 1,969 of record CAMYJM010000539.1, on the reverse strand, counting down.
TAGCGCTCGATGACATCTCGGTGGACACCAACCAGATTCGCCACCGCGACGCGGAGCGTACCGAGCAGCTCGCGCGCCTCGAGAGCAGCCTCGGGGGAACCCGCCAGCTCATTCGACACTATCGAGTCGCGCAGGTGGGGCCCGTCGTCGGTCCAGTCGTGATCCAGGTGAAGGAGCATCGAAGAGGCCGACCGGGCCCGGATCTCGTCGAGCTCTTCCACGGAGATGCCCATGGCGGTGGCCAGCCGGGCCCGTTTCACCTCGCGGCCGGTGCCGTCGCGGAGATCGTCTGTGGCTTGTTCCAGCTCGCGCGCCTTGCGGCGCACCGAGCGCGACGCCCAATCGCGAGTCCTGGTCGAGTCGATGATGGCGCCGCGGACGCGGGTTGCCGCGTAACGCTCGAACGGAACACCAGCCGCCGGATCGAACCGCCGCGCCGCCTCTACGAGCCCCAGTGCGCCGGCATTCCAAAGCTCTTCGCGGTCGACGTGCCGGGGAAACCGGGATGACACCCGGGCCACAGCCCGGCCGACCAGATCGAGATGGGCCACTGCGAGATCGTTCGTCGCTTCGATCTTCCCTGCGTGCTCTGCCACCCGCCGGCCTCGGCTTTCTCGT
>CAMYJM010000539.1:0-1295 GCA_947258635.1 uncultured Acidimicrobiaceae bacterium | reverse complement strand
CGCAACCCCCCTCGGTCGCATCACGCTGGAAACATCGACCAGGCCGGTGTCTAGTCTTGATGTCCATTCCCGGAATAGTCACTCTTGGTGGCCAACTGGGGCCACTCTCCGCATTCATGCCACGACCACGGAGACTTGGCCTTATCCATCCGGCGTGCCGGCCGACAGGTCGCGAGCGGGGTGTGTGCCCGGGTACGCCGCCGTGACCAATAGATAGGCTGTGAGAATGCCGATAGACACCGCAGCAGGCGGAGGCCGGTTCGCCGCCCTTGCCGACGTCCTCAGTCGGGAGCGCGCCGCGTTGGACCGGCTCGCGTTCAAGGTGTCGACGGCAGAGCTGCTCGCCGCATCGGGCGAAGCCAGGTTCCTGGCGATGATCGTCGATGAGGTTGACGACGTCGCCGACGAGCTCGGCACGATGGAAATCGTGCGGGCGATGATCGTTGCCGAACTGTGCGCCATCGTCGGCAAGCCCGATCGAGGAGACATCTCATTGTCCGATCTGATAGCTCACGCGCCGCCGGATGTGGGTGCGGGATTGACCGAGCTGAGGGCCGAACTGCTCGAGCTGACCGACGACCTCGCCGCCACCGCCACCCGAGGTAGCGCGGCGGCCCACATTCAGCGAGCCGCAATCAGGGCTGCGCTCAACAGGCTCGAGCCGGCGACAACCAGCCCAACCAACTAGCCCACCTAGGAGGCGGCCGGGTGTCGGCTCCCGGCGGTCATCGCAAGAAGTCGCGTAGCGACGTTTGGCCACTCCTCATCAACGCGCCGAGGGCCGCGGAGTAGCCGACCTCCTGGAACTTCATCACGAGCGCGGCCTCAGCCGAATCGACGGCGGCGAGGCTTCCGGGCGGCGCTTCGGAGGAGTCACCGTCCTCGCCGACGGGGAGCGTGGCGCTGGCGACACGGGTTGTCGCGGCGAGGGCGGTGAGCGTTGCGAGCATGTGCTCCATCGAGCCTTGCAGTTCCCCCTGGCCCAAATTGCATCCCGAATCGCTGCCCGGTGATTGGTTTGCCGGGAGGGCCGCCTCGAGATCGTCCAGGATGGCGCCCACCTCCCCGGTATCGGCAAAACCGAGCGCCGTGAACCCTTGATCGTGGTCCACGAATTCCATATGCAGCTCGCGGGGAGCCCGGTGCGCGATGTAGTCCAGCGTCAGTAATGGCGAATCGACATCCCAATCGGCGGCGATGCTCCGAGTCAGGGCTTCCCGGTTGGCCTCGGCTCGTCGCACCTCGGTCACAACCCGCGCCAGCTCGGCGACGGCGCGATCCGCGAAGCGACCGGC
>CAMYJM010000538.1 GCA_947258635.1 uncultured Acidimicrobiaceae bacterium | reverse complement strand
ATCACCGCAGCCTGGTGTGCCGGCACCCAACCGCCGGCGATCGGCACGATGATGATGAGCGGGGTCACGAGTGCCGGCAGGGCGCCGGCCGCGATGCGCGCCGCGCGCCGCCAGGGGACCCGGACCTCGCGCGGATAGCCTCGGCGGGCCGCCATCGCGGCGGCGAGCCCCATCAGGGCGGCGCCGATCAGGAGACCCGGCAAATAGCCGGCCAGGAAGAGGGCCTGGATCGAGACCGTGCCGCCGGCGGCGAGCGAATAGAGGATCGCGTTGTGCGACGGCGGGATGATGATCCCCTGGGTCGACGAAGCGACCGTCACCGCCACCGAAAAGTCGCGCCCGTAGCCCTTGGCGACCATCATCGGGATCAGGATCGGCCCGATCGACGAGGCGTCGGCGACGCTCGAGCCCGAGATCCCACCGAAGAACATCGAGGCGACGACGTTGACCATCGCCAGACCCCCGCGGATCGCGCCCACCGTGACGTTGGCGAGGTCGATCAGCCGGCGTGCCATTCCGCCGCTAGCCATCACTTCACCGCAGAGGCTGAAGAAAGGAATCGCCAGCAGCGTCGAATCCGAGATCTGAACGCAGATCTTCTGCACCACGGAAAGCGCCGGCAGGCCGGAGGCGAAGAAGAAGGTGAAGGCCGCCAACCCGAGACCAAAGGCGACCGGCACGCGAAGCAAGAGAAGGACGGCGAACACCGAGAAGACCAGGGCGATCAGGCCGGCGTCGCTCAACGGACCGCCTCTTCCGGCGCTGCCGGATCCGTCGACGGCCCGCTCTCTGGCCAGACGGCCTGCTCGCAGCCGATCACCGCTATCAAGGCACCGGCAACCACCGCTGGCAGGTACTCGAGCGAAGCGCTCCAGCCGGTGGCCGGCAGGGTGTTGGTGACCGACGACGCCAGCCGCGTGGCATACACGGCGGTCAAGACACCAAAAGCGGCCACGGCAGCGCTGGCGCCACGGGCCACCCACCGCCGAAGCGCCGCGGGTAGCCGTCCGACCACCACGTCGACCGCCAGGTGGAGGCCCTCGGCGAGAGCGTAGGCGGCGCCGAGAAGACCGAACCAGACCATCAGGATGCCCTGGATCTCCTCCACCTCGGCCCAGGACCGATCGAGGAGGAGCCATGTCGCGAGGTCCAGCGTCGCGATCACCACCAGCGCGGCGAGAAGGGCCACCAGCGCGCCGGCGAGCCACGCCGAAAGCCGGGAAGACAGGCGGCGCGACGGCCGGCGGATGATCATACGGCTGCGTATTCTATGCTCCGACCGGGAGCGATCCGATGAACGAGAGCGACGAAAGCGCCACCGCGGCGAAGCGCCCAGAGACTCGCCAGAGAGTCGAGACCGCGTTTCGCCGTCGCTTCGGCGGACCCCCTTCTCTCCAGGTCCGCGCGCCGGGACGAGTCAACCTGCTGGGTGGCCACACCGACACCAGCGAGGGCTGGGTCCTGCCGGCAGCGATCGACCGCGCAGTCTGGCTGGCGGCCCGACCCACGACTGGCGCCAGCACCCTCGTGGCGCTCGATCTCGACAGCGAGGCGACGATCGACGCCGAGGCCCTGCCGCCGCCCGTACTACAGCGCGGCAGCGGCGCAGGCTGGATCGACTACCCGAGCGGGATTCTCTGGGCCCTGGCCGAGGCCGGTCATTCGGCTCCACCGATCGAGGCGGTCTTCGCCTCCGACGTGCCGATCGGAGCCGGAGTGAGCTCGTCGGCCGCGGTCGAAGTGGCCTTCCTTCTGGCCTGGGAAACGGTCGCCGGCCTCGGCCTCGACGGCATCGCGCGGGCGCGGCTCGCGCGACGGGCAGAGAACGGCTACGTCGGCGTCGCCAGCGGCATCATGGATCAGTACGCTTCGCTCCACGGCGCCGAGGGGCATCTGCTGCTGCTCGATTGCCGCACTCTCGAGCACGAGGCTCTGCCGCTCCCCTCGGGACTCGCGCTCCTGGTGGCCGACAGCGGGGTCCGCCGCGCTCTCGCCAATTCGGGCTACAACGATCGGCAGCGCGAGTGCGTCGAGGCCTT
>CAMYJM010000537.1 GCA_947258635.1 uncultured Acidimicrobiaceae bacterium | reverse complement strand
CTGGTCGGTCACATCCTCTTCTCTCTAGCCAGTTGGGTCCAGGGGGTTGCCACCAGCATCGGGGACGGGCTCGAGGCTTACGGCTAAGGTGCGTTTGTCACGCTGCTCAAAGCGGATCTTGGCATGCTAATTGCCCAGGCCTTACTGTCCGCGCCGCGGGCGGCCGCCTTTGCCGCGATCCCGGCGCTCGCGCTCTTTGCCGGGTTTCGCGCCTACGCGGCGTCGCGGCTCGAGCGGGGGCGACTCAAGGCTCTCTATGAAGCGACGCGGGACTTGCACGCCTCGCCACAGCTCGAGGACTCCTTGGTTGCGGCCGCGGCGCATGCCCGTGACATGTTTGAGTCTGAGTTCTGTGAAATCGTTTTGGAACTTGGTGACCATCGTGGTTTTCGCACGATCGTCGGCCCGGGTGACCACCGCGAGGCAATGGACCCGGTCGACTTGGACCGTTGGCGTTTGATCTGGGACGAGGCGCGCGAGGCGCAGCGGCCGTTTGTCATTGGCCGCTCCGGGTCGTTGGCATCGTCCGCCGGCGATCGCCGGCTCCCGATCACTGCGGCCATGGTCGCCCCGGTGGCCGCAGGTGGCGAACAGAACGGCATCATCATCGTGGCAAACCCGATCAACGACTCGGAGCTGTTCTCCAAGGCCGAGAGACGGCTGCTGGCCGCGCTGGCTGGTCAAGTGGGTGTGGCTGTTGAGAATGGGCGATTGGAGGATTCGCTGGCGGAGCTGACCGAGCTGAAAGCGGAACTGCAACATCAAGCCCTTCATGATGGGTTGACCGGGCTGGCCAACCGCTCGCTCTTCAGTGAGAAACCGGGAAGGAATTCGCCGTCCTTTTCCTCGACCTCGACGACTTCAAGAGCGTCAACGACAGTCTGGGACACGCCGCGGGGGATGAGTTGTTGCGAGCCATGGCCCAACTACTCCGCGCGGCATGCCGTCCCGAGGACACGGTCGCCCGGCTTGGCGGAGATGAGTTTGGCATCCTGCTGGAGAATGTCGATGGGGCCCAAGATGCAACGGCTTCTGCCCAGACGATCCTGGCCGCCTTTGAGGAACCGCTCCGGGTGGCGGGGCGGGACGTCCCTGCCAATGCGAGCATCGGCATCGCTTTTGGCCGTTACGGAGATACCGCAGGGCAAGTGCTGCGCGATGCCGACGCGGCCAAGCACGCGGCCAAGCGTGACGGCAAGGGAAAGTTCCGCCTGTTCGAGGCCAACATGCACGCTGAGGTGGTGGCCCAGCTGAAGCTCAAAGCCGACCTGGCGGCCGCCATTGCCCGGCAGGAATTACGCCTCTTGTATCAACCGATCGTGAACCTCGAAGATGGGACATTGCGGGGATTTGAGGCTCTGGTGCGGTGGCAGCATTCGTTGAAGGGTTGGCAGAATCCCGCCACGTTCATTCCCTTTGCTGAGGAGTCGGGGCTGATCAACGATATCGGGCGATGGGTGCTGTGGGAGGCAGCAAGACGGTGTCGCGACTGGGTTGGGGTTCTATCCCCGGCACCCGGCGAGTTCAAGGTCACAGTCAACCTCTCTGCCAGACAGCTCGATGATGCCGACATCGTCACCGAAGTCGAGCGGGTGATCAACGAAATGGGCTTCGATCCATCATTCCTTGTTCTGGAGATCACTGAAACCGCGATGATGAACGCCGCTCCCGATCGGCTCGACGAACTGCGAAGTCTGGGGGTACCGCTGGCGATTGACGACTTCGGCACCGGGTACTCGTCGCTGGCGTCGTTGCACAAGCTGTCCATAGACGTGCTCAAGATCGACCAAGTCTTCGTCAAGGGGATCGAAGAGGATGATGCCTCTCCATTTGTCGGCACCATGGTCGGCCTGGGCCAGGCGTTGGGGTTGCAGACCATCGTTGAAGGTATCGAAACCAAAGAGCAGCTCGAGCGCTTGCGCCAACTGGGCTGTGAGATTGGCCAGGGTTACTACTTCGCCAAGCCGTTGACAGAGTCGCAAGCAGCCCAGCTGGTGCAACGCCAAGCCAGCGGCAAAGTCGTCTTCGACCTGATTGCCATGGCTGACGGCTACCGCGACCGCAGGCTGCGCTCGGTTCCCTAGAGGCTACGAACGCGACAGCGCGGCCAAGACGGTCTTGGTTGTTGCGGTCACGGTTTCCGCTGCAGAACCTGGATCGGCGGTGACCAGCTCCCCCACAGCTTCAACCATGCGTTGGATCACCAGGGCGTCGGTCGCCGGTACGAGATCTTTGCGGAAGATGCCGGCGGTGGCCCCGTCGCGGAGGATCGTTTCGATGTGGGAGCGCATCGCCTGGTCGTAGCCATCGATGACCGCCTGCATTTCCGCCGAGAATCCCTGTCGGATCACGGGATGGCCGTGGGCGGCAGTAGCGGCCACGTGGCGAACCAGGTGTTCGATGCGATCGTCCGGAGCGGCAACGGTTGCAAGCATTTCGCTGAGAAGCCGAGCACTGTTCGCAGCATGCTGTGCCATTGCCGACGAGACGATGCTCTCTACATCGGGGTAGTGGTTGTACAGAGTCTGTCTGGCGACGTTCGACTGCTGCGCTATATGGGACATGGTGACTCCGCCGATCCCCCGGGCCTCTATCAGCTCGAGGTTGGCGTGGACGATCCGTTCGTTGGAGCTCAGGCCCGTGGTGTCATCCATCGCCGGTTATGCCTTGTTGTAGAGACTCGACGCAAGCGGTACGAACACAATCAACATTGCGATCATCCATCCAATTGCGTACAGGACATCGCCGCCGGCTGCGGCGCCATCGGTCAGCGACCGGATGGCGTTGGTGCCCACCGATACTGGTTGATGGTCGGCAAAGGCGCGGAGCCAACCGGGCATCGCAGCGGTCGGTGCGAAAGC
>CAMYJM010000536.1 GCA_947258635.1 uncultured Acidimicrobiaceae bacterium | reverse complement strand
GTTGTAGTGGTCGTCGGCGGCGTCGTGGTTGTCGTAGGCGCCGCAGTCGTCGGTGGCACCGTCGTGGACGAAGGCGGCACACTCGTCGGCGGCACCGTCGTCGACGAAGGCGGCACACTCGAAGGCGGCGTGGTCGTCGACGAGGGCGGCGTGGTTGTCGACGAAGGCGGCACACTCGAAGGCGGCGGCACACTGGTGGTGGTGGTGGTGGTGGTTGTCGGCGCGAAGCCACCATCACCGTGACAGATGACGCACTGCGAAGCATCCACCTTGGTCTGGTGGTCATTCGGGCTCACAACCAGGGATCCTCCGTTGTCCTCGTGGCACACGGTGCATAGAGCCAGTGGAACGGGACCATCGTGGCCGCCGTGACAATCGACGCAGGTAGCCGCGGTCGCTACGTGCCCGCCGCCGTGGCAGCCGGAACAGGACTGTCCAGCGTGGATGAAGTGGGGGTACGTACCGCCGTGGCAGCGAGAACAGGACGCGACGCCATCGACAACGCGGAACTCGTGGCCGCCCGGGGCGGCGGTGCCCGGCTGGGGCGAGTCGACGAACGCGAGAGCAGCCGCCGTGCAGAGCGCGCCGCTGAACGCCACTGCCAGCAGCGTCGCCCCGGCTCTGCTGAGTCGCCGAACTCGCGGTTTTCTCACGATGACCCCTGTCGCCCCCGCCTTCAGCGTACAAGCTCAACTCATGCCCCCTTAGGGCCAGAGGTCCCATCTCTGGGGGCGGTTCTCCGGCGCAAAACACGTCAATGAGAACCAAGCAATGCCCCGCCATGGGGCGCTCCGCCGACGAACCACTACCTTGGTGGCATGATCTTCGACCCAACAACACCATCCGGAGAGCAAGCAGTGGCCCGCCTGGAGTCCGAGCCGCTCGCCTGGCTGACGACGGCCTACCCGGACGGGCGGCTGGCCTCGTCGCTCATATGGTTCTTGTGGCGCAATGGTGAGCTGGTCATCTACTCGCGCGACAACGCCAAAGTCCGCAATATCCAGGCCAATCCAAACGTGGCGTTCAATCTGAACTCGGACGATCGGGGCGGCAGCGTGCTCACGATCGAGGGCACGGCGCGCATCGACCGCAGCTACCCGGCTTCCGACCAGATTCCCGCCTACACGACGAAATACGATGCCCGGATCGGGCGGCTCGGCACCACGCCCCAGGGGTTTGCCGCGGACTACTCGGTGCCCATCCGGATAACACCGAACTCATATCGCGCCTGGTAGCACTCGGCGTTCTGCGCGAACGGAGAAGGCGTCTACTAACACAAAGTCGACCTCCGCAGCGATGGCTCGATGAGAGCTACTCGGCGCCACCGGCGCTGCCCACGGTTTGCGGCTGACACGGGGGAAGCGACAATCGGCCCCGCTCGGGGACACCTGGGTGCCCTAGGCCCGCGTCAGGGGCAGGCGCACTTCGACCGTGGTGCCGGCGCCGACGTCCGATGAGATCGATATCGAGCCGCCGTGGGCCTCAACGAGGTCGCGGCTGATCGTCAGCCCGAGACCCGACCCGGAGGAACTCGAGCCTTTGTGGAAGCGCTCGAACACCGGCTCGAGATCGTCGGCGGGAATCCCCACGCCGGTGTCCTTCACGCGGATGACCGCGTCCTTCGCCTCGACCTGAACCCGGATCATCAACGCCCCGCCGTCCGGCATCGCCCGTAGGGAGTTGACCACGAGATTGGAAACCACCTCACGGACTCGGACCGGGTCGACAAACACCTCTCCGACGTCGCCGGCTCCATCTACGACGATGGCAACGGCTTGGGCCTCCGCCGTGCGGCGATGGCTCTCGGTTGCCTCCGTGACGAGAGCCACCAGATCCGTGGGCTCGGGGTGCAGGGCCAGCGAGCCGGCCTCGGCCATGCTCAGGGTGCGGAGATCTTCGAGGAGACGCTCCATCACCGCCACCTCCTCGAGGAGCAACTCCATGTGCTCGGGATCCGGGTCGTGGACCCCGTCGATGATCGCTTCCATCTCCCCGCGAATGACGGTCAGAGGGGTTCGCAGCTCGTGACCCAGGTCGGCGAGCAGCCGACGCCGCTGCTCGTCGGCGTCTTCCAACC
>CAMYJM010000535.1 GCA_947258635.1 uncultured Acidimicrobiaceae bacterium | reverse complement strand
GACGTAGAGTTCGAGCGGTTCGCCATTACGATCCCACCACCGGGCCTCGCACTGATGGCACGAGCAAAAGTAGACCTCGGTGCCGTCCGGAAGGGTCAGCTCGATTTGAATCACGTTGTTAGCTCCACAAGTTGCGCACTGCAGCGGCGCAACCGGAATACCTCTTCTCCTATTCATGACACCAAGAGTAGTCACGCTACCCACCATCACAAGCGGATTTCGCCGCTCAGACCACTCTGCGCGCGGTGAGCAGCGGTCAATTGTCTTGCTATCTGTGCCGGCCGGGAACCTCGGTCGCCAACAACGCTGACAACCGCGATTCAGCCGGCGGACCCTCGGTGCAGGTGACAATTGCAAACGCCGACAGCATCAGCCGCCGGCGGCAGGAGAATCTCTAACGAGTGTCCTCAGACCATTTCCGGTATCTCGTCCAGCTTCCCCACATACCGTGACCGGCGTTTGCCGGACTCCCACCAGTAGGCGTACCAATAAGGGCCGTGCGGGCATCGGGTGCAAGCGTCTTTGCCACACTTGACCATTTGCCGACGAAGCTTCACTTCGGGTTCGTTGGCGGGACCAAAGACGCCTCGTTGCTCGAGACGAGCCCGAGCCAAGATGAGAAGGCGACGCAACTCGGGCTCTTCCATTTCCCGAATGGCTTCCAGGACGTCACGGTCAATCGGCAACAGTCACCCCTCAGGCCGGGACCGTGAACAATCGAGCCATCGGCGACCGGCGGTCAATCAGAGTCCAGCCAACGGGGGGACTCATTCGCGCCGAGGGGTGAGAGCAGAGCAGGTAGCCCTGCCCCGGCTCCAGAGGTCCGTCGATGTCGGACAGCCACATGCAGCGACCCGGGTAGTCGAACGACATCACAGAGTCGGCGGTCGATCTGCATCGTGAGCAAAGGAAATTCATGTGGGTCGAAACGCTAGTGCCCCGAGGGCCGCGAGCGGTGGATTCAACACCAACAGCCGGCTGGGTCAGAAACCAGTCCGACGCAGGGCCCGTCGCAGCCTGCTGCGGGACACGGCGCCGGCCAGTTGTCCCACCAGCTTTCCGGTCTCGTCGATGACGAGAGTCAAAGGAACCCCAATCACCCCGACTCGCTCCTGAAGGTCTGACTCGATCTCGTAGGTGACCTCACGCAACGGCACATCCAGAGTCTTCGCTACAGCCAGTACCTCCCGGCAGCGGACGCACTCAGTCGAGGTGAATACAACCAGCCCAGCCGGTAAACCCAGACCGAGGATGTCGACCGGCGGGTGATAGGTCGTGTTGCGCCGCAGCAAGTACGCCACCCCGGCGGCCCCACCAACCACCAGTGCCAGGATCAGCAAACGAACAAGCGGGTCACTCATCCACCACGGTCCCGGTAACAAACATCAAGCCCGACGCCGATTCGGCACTCCACGAAATCGAGATCGGCGCTGTCGATTCAACGAAGTATCCGCCAACCGTCACGTCGAAACCAAGCGGAATACCGACTGTGGTGCCGGGTGCCACCGATTGCTTGGTGGCTATCAGCTGGCGGACTCCGAGTGGCTGCAGCGTGACGGTGGCGGTTTCTGTCCCGGTGTTCAACAACCACAGGGTCGAATCAGCATCAGGAACCGCACTCAGCCCGGGCAACAACCAGGTACTCGACGGGCGACTGATCCCGACCGTGCCGGCGATCCGGTCTCCGGGAGTGGTTCCTTCATCAACCTCGCCCTCCTCGTCGGTGGGCTCGAGGACTGCCGTTGCTTCTTCCGCGATCACTGCCGCGGCCACGGGACCGGTGGAGCGGACCCGAATCCCCATCGCACCATCAGCCAAATCGCTCAGGTCGATGCGACGGGGCACGCTCGGCAATACCTCTACTTCGCGGGCGCCGATCGTCGACCCGTCCGCGGTGTACACGTCGATCGTCGCCACCACCGCTGCTGCCCCGGCGTTGGTCAGCATCAAAGACGGCGAGAACTCTGCTGCAACGGTGGCTACCGGGAACTCCCAGCTTGACGCAGGGGCGACTCCGGGCCAGCTTGCCTCGTCGGTCAAGCCCGCGACAACCAGTGAGGGGATCACAAACCCCTCA
>CAMYJM010000534.1 GCA_947258635.1 uncultured Acidimicrobiaceae bacterium | reverse complement strand
AGTGCCTCGAGGTTGCGTCCCCCGTTGCCGGATGCAGCAACGGCCGCGGGTGCGGCCGCAGGTGCCGCCGGGGGTGGAGCGGGTGCCGCCGCCGGGGGAGTCTCGCCCTTCATCTCGGCGAGGACCTCTTCGACGTCGCGGCCCTCTTACTTGGCGCGGGCTTCGGCGGAGCGGCGCAGGATGTGGTCGGGGAGCCCGGAGGGCGCGGCCTTCGGGGTCGCCGCCGGAGCTGGTTCGGGAGCGGTCTCGGCCGGCGCCGCCGGGGCCGGGGCGGCTTCGCCTTTCATCTCGGCGAGGACCTCTTCGACGTCGCGGCCCTCTGCGGTGGCGCGGGCTTCGGCGGAGCGGCGCAGGATGTGGTCGGGGAGAGCGGAGGGCGCGGCCGTGGGGGTCGCCGCCGGGGCGGGTTCGGGAGCGGGTGCAGCCGGAGCCGCCGGGGGAGTGGCCTCGGCCGGTGTCGGCGCGGGTGGAGGCGTAGCGGGGGTCGGGGATGCCTCGCCCTTCATCTTGGCGAGCACCTCAGCTACATCGCGGCCTTCCGCGGCGGCCCTTGCCTCCGCCGAGCGTTGCAGAAGATGTTCTGGTATCTCAGACATTGCCCATTCCCTACAGCGGCCCGGAGATTCCGCCGTCTTTGCGGACTCGCCAGAAGTGGACGGCCATGAATATCACGATGATGAACGGCAAGAAGAGGACGTGGGCCACATACCACCGCAACAGAGTGTCCGGCGTGATCTGAACGCCTCCGACGAGCGCGAACGAAACCTGATCGCCGATCACCGGTGTGTAGTTGGCCATGTTGGATCCGACCGTCACCGCCCAGAGCGCCAGCTGGTCCCAGGGGAGCAGGTAACCGGTGAACGACAGCATGAGGGTCAGGAACAGCAGGACGACACCCACGACCCAGTTGAACTCACGCGGCGGTTTGTAGGCGCCGTGATAGAAGACGCGGGACATGTGCAAGAAGACCGTGAGGACCATGGCGTGGGCCCCCCACCGGTGCATATTCCGCACGAGTTGCCCGAACGCGATGTTCGTCGACAGCGCCTGGATGTCTTCGAACGCGGCCGGCGAGGTGGGGCGGTAGTAGAACATCAGGAAGATGCCGGTGATGGTCAGCAAGATGAACAGGAAGAAGCTCAGCCCACCGAGACACAGCGTGTAGGAGAGGCGCACTCCATGGCGCTTCACCTTCACCGGATGAAGGTGATACAGCACGTTGTTCATGATCACGTAGGACCGGTTGCGCGGGCTGTCGTTGTAGCCCGATCGCAACGGCGAGCCGGGTCGGAAGATGCTCGCCCACAATTGCGACGTACGAATATGCGAGCCGGCCTCCCTGACCCGGTCCACGAGCCCGATCTTGCCGTTTCCGTTGGCCAACGTTCTCCCTGCTTCCTCTGTCCTACGTTCGTCCGGGGGCCGGGCAGTCTCGCACAGTCATCGAACGATGCAATCTCGTCTTTCTCACCAGCGGACGCCGTATAGGTAACCGTTCTTGAAATCTCGTTGTCCCGTGTCGACCTCCCACGGCGCCTCGGCCATTTGAGCCGACTGCTCGGCCAGAGACCCGCTGAACTTCCCCAGCGTGATGACGTTCGTCGGGCAGCGATCGACGCAAAGGGCGCAGCGCGTGCACACATCCTCGTCCACCAGGAAGAAGCCCTGATTCTGCGTGTTCTCTCCCGGGTTGGAGACGTTGGTCCCTTCCGTGATGACGTCGAGCGACAGATAGTGGATGCACTTCCACGGGCAGATGTCGACGCAGCCCTCGCACAATATGCACTCGCTCTGGTCGATGTGTAGGAACTGCTTTGGCTTGACGGCCGCCACCATGTAGGACCCGTCCACCTCGGTCAGCTGGTAGTCGCGGCGTGTCTCCGGATTGTCGAACCAGACGTCTTTCTGCGCCATCAGCGCTCCACCTTGGTGAGCGGCCGGCCGTACTTGGAGATCTCGATGGGAGGACCTTCGTCGGCAAGGCGTTTGGCGCGCTCCTGCCACTTCCACATGATCACGCCAATGGCGGCGGTCACCGTGAGGATATAGCCCTGGCCGATGAGGTCCTTGATGGCAGC
>CAMYJM010000533.1 GCA_947258635.1 uncultured Acidimicrobiaceae bacterium | reverse complement strand
GCCGGGCAGCGAGGCTACTCGCCGCGGTCGGTCAGTCGTCCGGTCAGGATCTGGGTGCGGGGTTCGTCATGAACCGGAATTGCTGCGAGCACGGTATCGGTCTCGAAGTCGATGATCTGAGCGAGCAGTCCCATCTCGTCGTCGATCCATGATGCGAAGAACAGTCATCACGAAGCTCAACCATCTCGACGTGCTCTCGCAGCTCGCCGTGAGGCACGTGGGAGATGCGCAAAGGGCCGTCGAAGGTGTTGGTGAATGCCCAACCGTTGTCGTAGTTGTAGCTGACGGTCTTGCCGTCGAAGACGGAGATCGGATCTGGATTGGCCATGGCTTGGACCTTTTCGTGTTGTTCCAAGTTCGTAGGGTTGCGCTGGTCTAGGGGATGTCGGCTGGGCGGAGGCTGGCTCCGGTCACGAAGTTGTAGGCGTCGAGGATGATCTGGATGGTGACGTCGAGCTCATCGAGTGTCTCGGGGGTGTAGACCATGACGACGCCGTCCCAGAAGCCTTCGCGCCCGACCCACGGGTGGAGTTCCCCCCACTTCTTGTCGTCCACCTCGATCGCGGAGTTGACCGCGAGCCACACGTGGAGGCTGCCATCGGGGTGGATGTGGGCGAACTCGCTGCTCCCCGCGATGACGTCCGCGCGGGCGAGGTCGAGACCGTCGGAGAGTGCGAGGCCGCGGGCACCCGGGAGTGAGCGATCGGACGCGAGGTTCTCGACACCAGGTAGCTGGAAGGCGCGACGTCGCAGTTCCGCGTCGACGGCCGGGACCGGTTCGGCGTCGAGTTGGACGTGGGGAACACTCCCGGTGGTCTGGCGACGCGGTCCTTCGCGCACCGAGAGCTCCAGTGTGTCCCCGGTGCGCGTTTCCGCCGCGGGCATGTCGAGCTCTAACGGCTCGGTCGCACCCGGCGCCGGCTCCCCACCTGAGCACCCACCAAAAGCGATCATCGCTAGGACCGAAAGGATGCTTGTTGTCGCGGGTCGCGTCCACCCGGTTCGTGTCGTGCTCCGCAGCATTGCGGTCCCCCCATTCGCTGTTTAAAATACGGATTGTTGTGTAAGATACAGTATGTAGCGCAAGGAGTCAAAAGGTGTCAGTGGTCAGTGAGTCGGAGCCAGACATTGTGCGGATGAACCCCCGTACGCGGCGCGTTCGGCAGGTGATCCTCGACGCTGCCGTCGAAGTGCTGCTCACGGACGGAGCCGAGCACGTGACCGCCACTCACGTGGCGGGCCGCGCGGACGTCGCTCGCACGACGATCTATCGGCATTGGCCGGACCAGGCCGCCCTCCTGCTGGCGACGATCGATGCTGTGGCTTCACCGCACCATCCGCCTCCGGGCGTGGGGGTGCTCGACCGCGACCTTCGTTCTGCTCTGGAGAACCTGCGCACTCGTTTGATGGTGCACCAATCCCGGCCGGTCTTCGGAGCGTTGGCCTCCCACGCCCACCACGATGAGGGATTCGCAGTGGCGCAGCGCCGGTTCGTCGAGCAGCTCGTGCGGCCCGTAGCAGCCGTGCTGGAGGCAGCTGGTGAACGGGGGGAGGTAGGCGGGGAGCTGGACTCCCAGCTCGAGGCAACATTGCTGGCGGGCCCGGTTCTACACCATCACCTGATGTTGCACGCCGACGTGACCGACGGGCTGATTGAAGCTGTCGTTGCGCGTTGGCTGGTTGTGCACGATCTGGGCTAACGCGCCTTTGATAACCCCGACGCGGTCCGGGTCTGCTCGGGCCAAAAGCAGGATTCCAAAATCGACATCCTCACGGTCCTGGCGCGCAACGCTCAGGCGCTTGGTTCAATAGGGGAGCCCGATCAGCGTTGACGCCGGCATCGGCCGCCCTCCAGACTCGTCCACCACTCCCAGGCGTCAACCTCGGACGGCGCAAGACGCTGACAGGGCAATCAGGGTTTGAAAGCCGACCTATGGGGCCCACTCGTTGTGTTTCACGCAACGTTTCAGCAGTTCAGGGAGTAGGCCGCGCAACCGATCGCCCTGAGGGCAGGACCAGCGATGGCATCCGGAGAGGGTTCCTTGTCGATGCCCGCGACGCGCATGCAATCAGCGCCAATT
>CAMYJM010000532.1 GCA_947258635.1 uncultured Acidimicrobiaceae bacterium | reverse complement strand
GCCGAAGCGGGTGTCCGAGCCGGAGGGGCGCCATGAGGGCCCGGCGTCCGCGGCGGCCGCCGCCCTGGAGTCCCGGGTGGGCGTCGATCCGGGACCGGGGGATTGGTTCGAGCTGACCGGGGGCCTCGTCGTTGGCTATGAGGGAGTCGCCCTGGACGACTCGGCACCACCCGGTGGGGTGCCGGCGATGCTGCTGCTCTCGATGCTCTCCCACTTGGTCGGTTCCGTGCCGGACCGGGAGCCGCCGGGGGATGGTTTGGTGATGGGGATCAACTACGGGTTCGACCGGGTGCGCTTTGGCGAGCCGGTAGCCGTCGGATCACGGGTGCGGGCGAGATCGGTGGTGCGAGATGTCACCCGGCGAGGCGCCGCGGTGCACATGACGTCGGACGTGACGGTGCAGGTCGACGGGCGCGATGAGCCGGTGCTGCAAGCGCAGTGGATCGTCCGGGCGCAGTACTCGGACTGACTCACAGCGGAGCCGCGGCCGCTGCACAACGGGCGCTTCGGGGCCAGAATGCGGTATGGACCGCAGCCAGATCGAAGCCGCCATCGCTGCCCAGGAGCAGCTGCGGGCCACGGTAGGCGACGCAATCGTCGATTCCACGATCGCAGCTCTGCGGTCGACGCTCGGTGAGCTGGAGACGGTTGAACCGCAGCGCAAGCTCGTGACGGTCCTCTTTGCCGATGTTGTCGGTTTCACCCGGTGGAGCGAGACGGCAGATGCCGAGGACGTTGGAGCTTCGATGAGCGCCGTATGGAGCCGACTCGATCAGGTCATTGCCGACCACAACGGCCGGGTGGACAAGCACGTCGGCGATTCGGTCATGGCCATGTGGGGCGCTCGGGTCGCCCGCGAGGACGATGCCGAGAACGCGATTCGGGCTGCCCTGGCGATTCGTGGGGAGTTTCTGGCGATGACAGCCGATGGCGCCCTCGCCGGATCCGGGCTCAGCCTTCGCATCGGCGTCAATACCGGTCCGGTGATTCTCCGCGAGGTGGGGCTCACAGGCGAGTACACCGCTCTCGGGGACCCCGTGAACGTTGCCGCCCGATTGGAGGCGGCCGCTCCGGTCGGCGAGATTCTGATCGGCCACGACACCTACCGCCACGTGCGGGGTGTCTTCACCGTGGCCGAACAGCCGCCTCTGCAAGTCAAGGGCAAGCAAGCCAGCCTCCGGACCTATCTGGTCAGGGGCACGCGGCCTCGCGCTTTCCGGCTGGAAACGCGCGGCGTTGAGGGACTCGAGACGCGGATGGTGGGCCGCGACGCGGAATTCACCCGTCTCTGCGGACTGGTGGGCGAAGCGGTCGAGAGCGGTTCGATCCGCTCGGCGACTGTGGTGGGCGAGGCCGGGCTGGGGAAGTCACGTCTGCTGTACGAGTTTCTCGACTGGGTACAGCTGCAGCCGGTCGAACTGTTCTTGCTGATGGGCCGCTCCGACGCCCAGCACGAATCGACGCCCTACGCCTTGCTCAAGGATGTGCTCTTTCTCCGGTTTGAGATCAACGAAGACGACGCTGCCGAGGTTGCCGTTGAGAAGCTGGTGGCCGGGTTCGGCTCGATCGCCGGGCTGGGCCAAGAAGCGGCGCACCTGGCGGCCCATCTGATTGGGCTCGACGTGCAGTCGAGCCCTTTCATCGCGAGCATGATCGATGATCCGCAGCAGTTGCGCGACCGCGGTGAGCAGGCGATCGTCGATTTGGTGCTGGCCATGGCGGCGCCCCCACGGTGTGCGATTCGACCTCCATGGGTTGTCGTCCGCTGAGAGCGAGGCGCTTGTTGCCGATGTCCTGCAGAAGGCAGAAGCGGTGCCGGAAGCGTTGAGCAGCTCGATAGTCGCCGGCGCCGAGGGCAACCCGTTCTATGTGGAGGAGCTCGTTAAGTCGATGATCGAGGCGGGGGCCATTCGGGTCACCGAATCGGGATGGGCGATCGACCCATCCGCCGGCGACCTGCCCACGCCCCCGACGCTGACGGCGCTGCTCCAGGCACGTCTCGATCGTCTGTCCGCCGGGGAGCGCCGCGCCCTACAGCAGGCCGCAGTTGTCGGCAGGATATTCTGGGACGGCGCCCTCCTCGTCACCCGGCAAGCCACCAGCTCGGCGGCCTCGAGTCTCGAGGGCGACCTCGGCGAACTGCAGCGGCGGGAGCTGGTGATCAAACACCACCGTTCGGCCTTTCAGGGCTCGCGCGAGTACAGCTTCAAGCACGCACTGCTGCGCGATGTCACATACGAAAGCGTGCTGCTGGCGGACCGGCGCGTCTATCACCGCGCCGCGGCCGAGTGGTTGGCCGGCATGGCGGACGGCGAGACGCGGCCCGCGGTGATTGCCAACCACTTCGAAGCGGCAGGCGCGACGGAGGCTGCGCCCTGGCATGTCCGGGCCGGGACTCAGGCACGCCTGCGTTTCGCCAACGAGGAGGCGCTCGCCGCCTACACCCGGGCCCTAGAGCTGGGGGACCTCGACGACGCAGCCCGTTTCGAAGCCCTCGACGGTTCGGGTGAGCTGCTGATGCTGCTGGCCCGCTACGCCGAGGCCGTGGACGCGCATCGCGCCATGCTCGATGCGGCCCGGGTTGCGGAGGATCTCAGCGCCCAGGCCAGGGCTCTCACGGGAATCATCTTCGCCGGATCGCGGCTGGGACCGTCCAGTGACCTCGCAGCAGCGGCGGATGAGGCCATTGCGGCGGTGCTGGCCATGCCCGACCCGGACCAGAAGCTACTGGCGGAAGCATTGCGCAGCGCCGGATGGCTCGCATTCCGCGGCGGCGACCTTGCGACCGCCAAAGAGCGAGGCGCCAGAGCCGCGACAGTGGCGGAGAATGCCGGTGATCGCAGGGGGCTGTCGATGAGCCTGAATCTGCTGAGCCTGGTCGAATCGTCGCTCGGCAACTATCGGGATGCGGAGGTCCACATGGAGACCGCTCTCAGCATCGATCGCGAGCTGGGCGACAGGCGGGCCGAAGGTGTCTCGTTGATCAACCTTGGTGAGGGTGCTCGTCGTCGTGGTGACTATGAAGCGGCCGCGGCCCGCTCGCTGGAGGCGCTCGAGATCTTGCACGAAGTGGGCGATCGGGACAACGCCGAGCTGAGCCTGAACAACCTCGGTGGGGTGTACGTGAGCCTGGGGCGCTATGGGGAGGCTGTCGAGTTGCTGGAGGATGCCCGCGCCGCGTTTGAAGCCGCCGACCGCCAGGAGTACCTATCGGAGACGAAGCGGTTCCTCGCCGAGGCTCACCTTGGTCTGGGGGAAGAGGCCACTGCACTCGCCCTCGCCAAGGCAGCCGTTGCCGACGCCGTCGCAATCGGGAATCCGGAGCAAAGTGGTCACGCCTGGCGCGTCCTCGGGCTGGCGGTCCAGCGTCTCGGCGAGCCCGGGGAGTTCGCCGGGCACAGCGAGGGGCCGCTGACGGCGGATGGGTGCTTCGAGAAGAGCCTCGAGTATTTCGCCGGCGATGACATCGATCGTGCGGTCGCATTAGCGGACTGGAGCCGCGCCACGGTGCTGACCGATGAGGTGCGGGCCCGCCGGATGTGGGACGAGGCGACCAGCATCCTGGGCCCGCTCGGTTTGACGCATCTCGCCGGCGAACTGCGGGATCAGCCGACGAAAGGCCCTGCCGGGTCGTGATCCGGACGTCCCGGCTGCGCTGCGACGTGCCGGCCGGGCGCTGCCCAAGCTGGGGGCGCCCTTGATTCCGACCTCGGTCACCCATGGTTGCCAAGTCTTTCGCTGTCCGGCGGACGAGAACGCGAGCAACTTACGCGCGCTTCGCATGCGGTCACCGGCCGGTACCGGCACATCCGAGCTCT
>CAMYJM010000531.1 GCA_947258635.1 uncultured Acidimicrobiaceae bacterium | reverse complement strand
GCCGAAGTGGTGGGCCGAGGCCAGCGGTTTGTCCGGGGCGAGAATGGAGACTTGCGTCGCCACCACCCACGTGGAGTTGTTCGGCAGCGCCAGATCGCTCCAGCCGCGGGCATCGAACCGGCGCAAGGCGGTGGCGGTCTCGTCGAGGAGCCGCCGGTTCGGGCGCCTCGTGTAGGCCCACGCAATGTGATGGGCTAGTTGTGGGGTATTGCGCAGCTCAGATCGCTCGGTACGGAGCAGAAGTGGAGAGCGGGGCGCCATTGCGTAGGGGGCCATCGCCATCATCACCCGCAGGCGTGGCCGGACCCAATGCGCCGAGGTGGCAATCGCGATCAAGCCCGAAAAGGCCTCGGGGCGGCGCCGCCGCAGGTTGGTGAGCACCACCGGGCCGCCCATGGAGTGGCCCACCAGGACCGGCCGCTGCAGCCGGGCGTCGTCCATCGCTCGCTCCACTGCTTCGGCCGCCAGCGAGAAGGAGAATCGTGTCTGCAGCCGCGACCGACCATGCCCTGGAAGATCGACCACAACCATCGTGCGAGTGCAGTCGGCAATGATGGGCCACCACGCGGAATCGGCCGTCTTTCCCCATCCGTGGACGAGAACGAGGGCCGGCCGGCGCGAATCTCCTTCGACCAGCCGGTAGGCGGCGGATCCCCAGGCGGTCGGGACCTGCCGACGCTGCCCGGGAAGACTGGGGGCTGCCGAGGGATGGGCATCGACGGCGCGCACGGCTCTGCGGTAGTGATGCCAGGCCAACCCGGCTGCAGCCGGCACCGATGCCAGAGCGAACGTTCGCGAACCGTTCATACTCTTCTATCGACTGGGAAGGCCGCTTCAGTTGAATCGGGGTGGGCGTCATCCTGCAGCGTCATGGGGTGACTAGTCAGTGTGGGCGATCGCCGTTTGGTCCGACTCGTGGGGAGGAACCCGCCCATCCCCAGTGGCTGGATGCCATCCGGTCGCCCCTAGGCTCCGCCCATGACGCATTCCCTACTCGCCGATGCCCAGCACCTCCTCGATGACGTCGTTCAACTGCGGCGGCGGCTCCACCGCCATCCCGAGCTCGGCAATGACTTGCCGAAGACTCGCGAGACGGTTCTGGGGGCCCTCGCCGACCTGCCCCTCGACCTAACACTGCACGAGACCACTTCCGGCATTGCTGCGGTGCTGACCGGGCAGGGCGCCGGACCCACCGTGTTGCTGCGCGGCGACATGGACGGGCTCCCATTGACCGAGGACACGGGCCTCGAATACGCCAGCGAGACCGGCAACACCATGCACGCGTGTGGCCACGATCTCCATACTGCGATGCTGTACGGCGCCGCCCGGCTCCTCAGCGGGCGCCGTCACACACTCAGAGGCAAGGTCATCTTCATGTTCCAGCCGGGCGAAGAAGGCAGCGCCGGGGCCCGATTCATGCTCGAGGAAGGGCTGCTCGACACGACGGGGGAGAAGCCGGCCGCCGGCTTCGCCCTGCACGTCTCGTCGCTGTACGCCTCCGGGGAAGTCCACATCCGCTCGGGGCCGCAGATGGCCTCGGCTGATGAGATCACGATCACCGTGCATGGCAGTGGCGGGCACGCCTCCGCCCCCCACAATGCGCTCGATCCGGTCCCGATCGCCGCCGAGATCATCCTCGCAACGCAGGTGGCCGTGACACGGCGCATCAACGTGTTCACTCCGGGCGTCGTGACCTTCTCCAAGGTGACAGCCGGCACGACCAACAACATCATTCCACCCAGCGCCGAGCTCAACGGCACCGTCCGCGCCGTGTCGGAAGAAACTCGCTCCGCGATCCATGAGATGTTGGAGCAGGTGGCGACCAATGTCGCCGCGGCCCACGGGGCGACCGCGACTCTCGCCATCAAGCATGGCTACCCGGTGAGCATCAACGATCCCGACATCGTCGCCAGTGTCACTGACCTGGCGAGCCGGGTTCTCGGGCCCAACGCGGTCACGGAGATGCCGGCACCGATCATGGGTGCCGAAGACTGGTCCTATGTCATGGAGCAGATACCCGGCGCCATGGCCTTCCTCGGCGCCTGCCCGACCGATCTGGAGCCCGGGACCGCACCCGCCAACCACTCGAACCTCGTCCGGTTCGACGAG
>CAMYJM010000530.1 GCA_947258635.1 uncultured Acidimicrobiaceae bacterium | reverse complement strand
CCGGCCTCAACGCCAGTGGCATCTTCCGCAAGAACATGACCAAGACGGAGGACTGGGGCGAGACCAAGCAGAAACTGGAAGTCATGCCGGTCTACTTCCCCGGCGTTCGCTCCAACGGCGACCCGTCACTGTGCGTCGACGTCGACGGCGACAAGGAATATGACGAAGGCGAGGACACGATCGGCGTGCCCTACGAGGAGTGGCGCCTGGGCGGTGACCCAACGGCCGACGAATGTGATCCCCGTGACTACGAGGATCCCGAGGCCTGCCAGGTCACGGTGATCGAGTGCCGCGATCTGGCCAAACCCATCCTGACGACCTACATGGGCAAGGTCGATATCTACGACGACCAGGTCAAGGACGAATTCTGGCCCAACCGCTTCTCGTGGGACATGCATACGGCGATTTCCCGCGACGACGGCACCACCTGGAAGCGCATGAACGTCTCGCGTATGGCCGACATGTCGTCATTTGATCTGGAGACCGGCGAACCCTTCCCCGGCACGGTCGGATCGCCCTACCTGAAAGTCAACGACAACAAGATACTGGTGGTTTGGCAGAGCAAGTTCTGCAAGAGCGGCAACCCCCGCTATGCCATCAACCTATGCGACGACCCGGCGACCGAAGAGGTCGAGTGGGATGATCCCGCAACTGAAGAGAACGAATGCGCCATCTACTGCCGCGGAAACCCGGACCAGGGCACCGAGGTCTGTGAACCCGACTATCCGCACGATGACGCCTACTACGTCACCGACATTTGGGGCGTGCGCGGCCACCAGGGCTCGGTCGACTACGACGAGGTCGACGACGTGTCCGAGCTCGGCATCGGCGAGATCCCCTACTCCTGCCTCTGGGCAGCCCGCGGGGTGATCGCCAGCCAGAAGGACCTCGATGACGGGACGTATGCCTCGATGAACGTTGAAGACGACCCGCTGACGGACGTCAACCAATGTACCGCAGAGGGTGTGCCATTCGAATGCTGCACGGGTCCCCAAGAAGGCGACTCATGTGATGAGTCCGCGGCCGTGGAACTCGGCGACGTCGTATGGTTCAAGCCGGAACGACTGACTTCCGGACGGCGCGACGCCTACCTGCCGACGGTCGGTTCGGCTCGCGGCGCCGGCTTCGCCATCGCCTGGCAGGAAGACCCCAGCGGCCTGCGCCCCGGCAAAGGCAAGGGCCCCGGTGAAGGCTGGAGCGGTGCCATCTCCAACCACAAGACGGACATGTGGTACTCGTTCATCTCCTACGACGACTTCAACGTCGTCGACGATAAGTTCGTGGCCAGCGGGCCAGGAGGCGGGGATGACGGCGTGCCGGATGGTGACGAGGGTTACCTCGACAAGCCCGGTCTGGGCCGGCCGAAGGCCCTGGTGCCCTTCTCGCTGCCGGTGCGGGTCACCGACAACGACATGGTCAACACCCACACGCTCAAAGTGGCGCCGAGCAGCGAATGTGTGACGCCACCCGACGGTACCGACCCGATCTGCTTCCCCGAGGTTGTGGACGGCAGCTTCGTGCCGCTGCTCGAGGATGACTACGCCTCCTCGTTCTGCGGTCATCCCGATGCGGATCCCGCCACCTGCTGCGACCCGAACGACCATGAGGGTGATCCGAATTGCGAAGATCTCAAGGGATTCTTCGGCAACCTGACAGGAACCAAGCGGTACGCGTACATGGCCCGTTCGATCGACGAGATCGACAATGCCACCGGCCTGTACCTGGCGGGCGGGGACGGTGTACCCGACTACCAGTACTACGAGGACCGGGGCGGCACACTCGACCTGTGTGACCTGTCTGGAGCAAACGACTCCAGCTACATGGACGTGCTGCCCGGCACCTCGGCGCACGAGCGCTGGTACGGCTTCACCAATAATGCTGGTGCTTCCAAGCTGGTCTGCTTGGCCTCCGACGGACGATTGATCGACGGTGACGTGTTCGCTTCGCGGCCGATGCTGAAGCTGCAGCCGTACACGAAGCCCGACGGCACCAAGAGCGCCTGGGCGTTGCTGGCCTACGAGGAATCCAAAGGCATGGGCCACTCGCTGGCCGCAGCAGAGCACGAGGACACCGACAATCCGGTCGACGAGATCATCGGCGAGCAACCCGAC
>CAMYJM010000529.1 GCA_947258635.1 uncultured Acidimicrobiaceae bacterium | reverse complement strand
CGGATCCCCGCCCTCTCCCTGCTGGGGAGCGGCAACACGGCAGCCGACCTCGACACCTTCGAAGAGCGCTACACCGTTGGATACCGGTGGTTCAAACTGAAGCTGGGCATGGGCTCTCCAGACGACGAAGCCAAGACGATGCTCGGGATGGCGGAGCGACACGATGACACCGTGATCGCCGGCGACACCAACGGTGGATGGAGCGAACCCGAAGCGCTGCGGTTCCTCGACCAACTCGCCGGGTCGCACGTGCGTTTCGTAGAACAACCGGTCATGGCCATGGCAGCGCTGCAACGTCTGGCCCAACGCTCTCCCGTGGCGATCTGCGCCGACGAGAGCGCCCGATCGCTCGATGTCCTGCTGACCCTCGGAGCGACTGCGATCGCCGGTGTCAGCCTAAAGTTGATCAAGCACGGCGGCATCACCGGGGTGATGCGAGGCGCGGCATTGTGTGATCAGGTCGGTCTCGCGATCAATCTCGCGGGCAAGGTCGCCGAATCGTCGATCGCCGCCGCCGCCAACCTGCACTGTGCGGCAGCGATGAGCGACACGGCCTTCGGCTGCAGCCCGGGGAACCAAGGAATCGCCCGCGACGTCACCGCTGCCGCCCCCCGATTCGAGGCCGGCGCATTCGTGGTGCCCGACGGACCCGGCCTCGGGGTCGACGTCGACGAGTCCCTTCTGGATGGCCTGCTAACTGCGTGACCGACGTGTGACTTGAGGCCGCCAGGCCGAACTACTGGAGGATTGCTCGCATGATGCGTTCAGGTGTCAACGGCAGATCGCGGACGGGAACCCCGAGCGCCGCTCTCACTCCATTGGCGATCGCCGCCGTCGCGGGTCCGGCTGCACCCTCACCCACGCCAACCGATGGCTCGCCCGGGCGATCGATGAGATGGACGTCCAGTTCGGGAGTATCAGCGAAGCCGAGGATCGGGTAATCGAGCCAGGTGTGGACGTCGGGTCGGCCGTCGACGAACTTGATCTGCTCCTTCAGTGCCCAACTTGCAGACTGGATGATTCCACCTTCGATCTGGTTCAAGATGCCGTCGGGTTCCACTGCACGGCCGGCATCGACCACGGCCCACGCACGCACCAGCCTGACGTCGTGCTCGGCCTCGACCTCGGCGATGACGGCCACGTATGAGGCGACGTTCTTGTATCGGCCAAAGCCGAGTCCGTACCCGTGACCTTCTGGGCTCTGCCCGCCGACGGGTACGCCTGCGCGCTCGACGACGGTCTCGATGACCTCCATCGCGCGGGGATCGGAGAGGTGTCGCATTCGGAAGTCGACGGGATCAACCCCTGCTCGCTCGGCGAGCTCCTCCATGAACGACTCGATGGCGAAGGTGTTCGGCTGTGTGGCGAGCCCGCGGAGCGCCGATGTCCTCACCGGTCCGAACGGGATGAACATGCCTTCGATGTTGTACGGCCCGACGTCGTAGGCGGGCACGGCGTTGCGGAGCACACACGCACCGCGGGCCTCAGGGATCGCCGTCAGCCGGATCGGCTCGATCGGGTTCTCCATGAGCTCTGCTGCCAGCAGGTTGACACCACCGGTGTTCTGGGGACGCGACGAGTGCGAGTGACTCCACCCACGATGCGTCCAGTCGGCGATCGTGCCGTGCTCGTCGAGGGTGGCGCTGAGCTCGACGACCATCGCCGAGCCGTACGGCTCGAATTCGAACTCGTCCTCGCGAGACCATTGCAGACGGATGACCCTGCCGGGGACCTCGCGTGCGATCAGCGCAGCGTCGAGCGCGGCGTCGTCGGCCCCGTTGTGCCCGTAGCATCCAGCCCCTTCGGCGTGGATCACTCGGATGTCGGTCTCCGGCAGTCCGAGTGCCGTGCTGAGGGAGGCCCGCAACAGGTAGACGCCCTGACTGTGGGTCCAGACGGTGAGCGTGCCGCCGTCCATCCGTGCGAGCGCGCAGGACGGACCGATCGAGCCATGGGCGAGATAGCCGCGGGTGTAGGTGGCGGTGATCCGGTCGGTGTCGCCCTCGATGGGTTCTGAGCCGTCGATGGGGTAGACGTCGTAGTCGTCGGATTCGGTGAGGTAGTTCGGATCACCGGGATCGAAGTCGGGCGCCGCCTCGTCGTTCCATGTCGACTGT
>CAMYJM010000528.1 GCA_947258635.1 uncultured Acidimicrobiaceae bacterium | reverse complement strand
CCCTCCTCGGGGAGGCCCACTTCCGGAAACGCGTCGAGAGCCCGCAGGGTCACGGGAAGCTCTCCCAGGATCGCGCGGAACTCGAGGAGCTTGCCCGGATTCGACGTGGCAAGCACGAGCTCCTTGTAGGTGCGGGAGCTCGCGCTCACGCGGACCCGACGCCGGCCCCGACCAGGGCCTCGCACTGGAGGCGGGTGAGCTCGGCGATCCCGCCCAGCGCCAGGTCCGTGAGTGCATCGAGCTGTTGGCGGGAGAAGGTCGCGCCTTCGCCGGTTCCCTGGATCTCGGCCAGCTGGCCGCCGCCGGTGGCCACCACGTTCATGTCGACCTCGGCCCGCGAGTCCTCCTCGTAGGGCAGGTCCAGGCGCGGCTCGCCGTCCACGATGCCGACCGACACCGCAGCCACCGAGTCGCGCAGGGGGTCGCGGTCGATCGCGCCACGCCGCCGGAGGCGCCAGGTCGCCAGGGCCAGGGCCGTGTACGCACCGGTGATCGAGGCGGTGCGCGTCCCGCCGTCGGCCTGGAGGACGTCGCAGTCGACCCACAGCGTGCGCTCGCCCAGCGCGCCGGGGTCGACCACCGCCCGCAGGCTGCGACCGATCAGCCGTTGGATCTCGAGCGTGCGGCCCGAGGCGCGACCCTTCGCGGCCTCGCGCTCCACGCGCCGGTCGGTGGAGCCGGGAAGCAGCGAGTACTCTGCCGTGACCCAGCCGCGGCCGGTGCCTTGCACGAAGCGCGGCACCGTCTCCTCGTTGCACACGGTGCACAGCACCACCGTAGAACCGAACTCGCAGAGCACCGAAGCGAGCGGGTTGCTCGTGAAGTCGACCTGGAAGCGCACGGGCCGCAGCGCGTCGACGCTCCTTCCATCGAGCCGGGTCATCGCCCTTCTCCTCTGGGCCGTTCGCCAGTGGACGAAGCAATCGAGATCTGCGTTCCTCGTGGCACCGCTCGTCATCGTCGCCACCGGCGCCACGATATTGGTCTTCATCATCGGCAGCACGATCATCTAGCGCACGGAGCCCACGGTCCCGGTCTCCGAGCATCGCCGGAACACGTCGAACTGCCGTTCGGACGTCTCGGAAACGCCCGGGTTCCCGACTATCGCCCGAGAGTCGTCGAGGTCCTGCGTGAGAAACGCGCCGTTAGGCGCAGGGGGTGGGTTCGGAGGGCCGCTGAGTTTGCAGCACTTGCGCATGTTGACAAATGGTCGACAGAATTGTACGATTCATACTAGTATGACTCAGACCACAGAGAACCGGGTGAGCGCCAGGGAGTTGTTCGTGCTGGGAGTGGTGTCCCGGGCACCAATTCACGGGCACGGGATCAACCGGATCTTGGAGATTTCCGGAGCCGAGCGCTGGGTCGACATGAGCGCCAAGCACGTCTACTACGTCCTCCGCAAGCTGGAGGGTGCCGGCCTGGTCGAGGCGATCGAGGAACGTGCCGGCGCCCGACCGCCCCGCTCGGTGTACAGGATCACCTCAGAGGGGCGGCAGACCCTGAGGCAGTGGCTTCAATCCGACATCGGAGTCGTGACGACCGGATCTCCCTTCGACACGGTGTTCGCCATGCTCGCCTACGCAGACGCCGTCAACGAGGATGAGACGCTGGACGTGTTGCGTCGACGGCGTGCCGGGCTGGCGGCGGTCCTCGAGGATCATGGGGCGCCACGGGCCGAACTGGAACTGCGGGCGGCGTTCGGTTCTGCTGCGGCCGCCATGTTCCGGAAGACGCGGAGCATGGTGGCTGCCGAACTGGCTTGGATCGAATCTGTGATCGACGAGGCATCCGACAGCGGTTGGGATGCGTTCCGGGTTCCCGACGCAGTCACCGAAGCGGTGAGGGGAGACGAACAGTGACGGCGTCGATCGATCCGGCGGGATCGACCAGGGTGGCCGGCTGGCTGGATCGAGTTCTTGTCGGCTACTTCGTGGTGGCGGCTGTGGCGGTTTTCGGGCTGTGGGTAAGCTACTTCTCGGATGGAACCGCAGCAGCTGCGGTGCTTGAGCCGTCTGAGGAGACGGGGACACTTCTGGGTCGTACGTTCGGGGCGTTGGGGGCGGGGCTGCTGCTGTCAAGCGCCGCTGCCGGACTGCGAACGAGCCGGCACTGGGC
>CAMYJM010000527.1 GCA_947258635.1 uncultured Acidimicrobiaceae bacterium | reverse complement strand
CACGGCCGAGATGATCGATCTGGCCCGGCAGTGGCCCGATGCTTCCGTTGCGGTGTTCGACCCGACCGACGAGGCTCGCCGCGCCTGTTCCGATGCCCTGGGTGCCCGAGTGGACTTCGGTCCCGACGCGGTGGATGCGCTCGCCGCACTCCCGGGCGCCGTCGTCGTCAATGGGATCGTCGGCGCGGCCGGACTGCGGCCGTCGATGGCGGCGGCCGCCGCCGGCAACCGCTTGGCTTTGGCCAACAAGGAGAGCCTGGTCGCCGGGGGTGATGTGCTGTCGGCAGCGGTGGCGGCGAGCGATGCCGAGATCATCCCGGTTGATTCCGAGCACTCGGCTCTGTGGCAGTGCCTCGTCGGCGAAACCGCAGGAGTGCGCCGGCTCATCCTGACGGCGTCGGGCGGCCCCTTCCGGGGAAGGTCTCGCGCCGGCTTGGCCGGAGTCAGCGTTGCCGACGCCCTGAACCACCCCACCTGGGCGATGGGCTCGCGGATCACTATCGACTCGTCCACCCTGATGAACAAGGCCTTCGAAGTGATCGAGGCGCACTACCTGTTCGGCGTCGACTACGACGCCATCGAAGTAGTGGTACACCCGCAGAGCATCATCCACTCGATGGTCGAGTTCGTCGACGGCAGTGTCAAAGCCCAGCTCGGCGACCCCGACATGCGATTGCCGATTCAGTACGCCATAACGTATCCGGAGCGGGCTGTGACCGCCGATCGGCAGTTCGACATCACGAAACAGGATCTGACCTTTGAGCGGCCCGACACGGCGGTGTTCCGGCTGCTGGCGCTGGGATACGCCGCCGGGCGGCAAGCGGGATCGGCTCCGGCGGTGCTCAACGCGGCCGATGAGGTGGCGGTGGCGGCGTTCCTCGAAGGCCGGATCGGCTACCTGGATATCGAGGCGGTAGTCGAACATTGCCTCGAGGCCGTCGAATGGCGGCCGATGAATATCGTCGACGACGTGTTGGCGGTGGACGCCGAAGCGCGGGCCGCAGCCGGCAACCGGGTGGCGGCCGTGGCTTCCAGCTAGTGGCCGCACTGCGTTAGCGTCTACAAGAGATTCTCGGAGGCAGCTTCCAACAATGGGCTCGGTAGTTCTGATCGTCGGCGTGATCCTCATGGTCGTGATCCACGAGGCCGGTCACTTCATCGCGGCCAAGGCCTTCAACATCAAGGCCACCCAGGCCTTCTTCGGCTTCGGGCCCCGCCTCTGGTCGATGCAGCGCGGCGAGACGGAGTACGGCATCAAGGCGCTGCCGCTCGGCGGCTACGTCCGCATCGTCGGGATGAATCCCCTCGAGGAGGTCGACCCGGCGGATGAGGGCCGCACCTACCGCGAGAAGCCGTTCTGGCAGAAATCGATCGTCGTGCTCGCCGGCATCGGCTCCCACTTCGTGATTGCCGTCATCCTGTTCTTCCTAGTGGTCATGGTCTGGGGACGTCCCGGCGGCCTGACCACCGAGATCGCCGGTGTCTCGGACGTTCTAATCACGTCCAGCGGGGATCGCGAGGAGGATCCGCTGGACCTGCTGTTCAGCGACACCGTTGTCAGCATCGACGGCGTGCCGATCGAGGAGAGCTCCCCGCTGGCAACGAAAGAGCCCGGTGCGGTGACGGTCGTGACGTTCGAGCGCAACGGCGAGCGGATGAGCGACACCACCACGGCGTCGGTGGTCGTTGCCCCGGCGTATCTGACGGACGTGGAAGAGGGCGACGTCCTGGTCGAATTCGCCGGCGTGCCGGTCGACACCTGGGATTCGTTCGTTGCGGCCGCCCATGCCCACCCCGGCGAGGTTGTTGAAGGTGTGGTCCGGCGCAGTGGCGAGCTCATCAGCTTTGAGACCTTGCTGGCGGCGCGGGTGGTTGACGGGGAGACCGTCGGTTTCTTCGGAGTCGGGCCCGTCCAAGAGATCGAGAGGGTCAACGCCGTCCAGGGGATGGGCGAGGCATGGTCCAACCTGGTAGCTGCCACGGGCGGCAGCGTTGCGGGCCTCGGTGGCCTGGTCACCAACTTCCCCAACATCCTCAGCGGCGCCTTTGGCTCCGAGAGCGTCGGCATCGTGGAGGGCCGGCCGATCAGTGTCATCGGGCTGGCGCGCATATCCGGGCCCC
>CAMYJM010000526.1 GCA_947258635.1 uncultured Acidimicrobiaceae bacterium | reverse complement strand
GCGTGGCGATCGCCAGATCGAAATCGAGCGATCCGCCGGCGGAAATCTGATCGGCGAGATCCTTGCCGCCGACGATGTCGGCTCCGGCCTCCTCGGCCTCTTTGGCCTTCTCGCCGTCGGCAAAAACCGCGATCCGCATCGTCTTGCCGGTCCCATGGGGCAGGCTCACGGTGCCGCGGACGAGCTGGTCGGCCTTGCGCGGGTCGATGCCGAGCGTGAAGACGGCGTCGATGCTCTCGTCGAACTTGGCGAATGCGAGGCGACGCACCAAACCGAGCGCCTCTGCCGGGTCGTACAGCCGGTCCCTATCGACCTCGGCGGCTGCGCGAGCGGTGTTCTTGGTCTTAGCCATTGTCTGCCTCCTCGTGGTTCATCGGCCGCACGGCCTCCCACATCTCGAGTGTTGTTTGCTCAGCCGACGACTTCGAGGCCCATGGACCGCGCCGTGCCGGCAATGATGCTGATCGCCGAGTCTATGTCATTGGCGTTGAGATCCACCATCTTCGTCTCGGCGATCTGTCGCAGTTGATCCCGCGTAACGGTGCCGACCTTCTCCACGTGCGGGACGGCCGACCCCTTCTCGATCCGTGCCGCCTGTCGCAGCAGGACGGCGGCCGGCGGTGTCTTGGTGACGAAGGTGAAGGTCTGATCCTCATAGATAGTGATCTCGACCGGAACGATCGTGCCGACCTGGCTGGACGTTTGATCGTTGTACTGCCTGACGAAGTCCATGATGTTCACGCCGTGGGGGCCGAGCGCGGTCCCCACGGGGGGTGCCGGGCTCGCCTGGCCGGCGGGTATTTGCAGCTTAAGGACGGTCGCGACTCTCTTGCGGCCCATCAGAACCTCACTTGATGATTGTTAGTACTTGAGAATCTGGTCGAAGTTCAACTCGACCGGCGTCTCCCGGCCGAAGATGTCGACCAGAACCCGAACCTTTGATTGGTCCACGTTGATGTCTTCGATGATTCCATTGAAGTCGGCAAACGGGCCCTCGACGACTCGAACCGTCTCTCCGACATCCCACGCTACCTTGAGCTTCGGTTCCTTCTTCTCCTCCTCGTCCTTGCGGACGCCGAGGATCCTCTCCACTTCGCGGCGCGACAGCGGCGTCGGCTTGCTGGCGTTGCCCACAAAACCGGTAACGCCGGGCGTGTTCCGAACCGCGTACCAGGAGTCGTCGTCCATGTAGAGGCGGACGAGGATGTAGCCGGGGAACTTCTTCCGCATGACGTTGACTTTGCGGCCTGCCTTGAACTCAACGACCTCTTCCATGGGAATGACCGCGTCGAAGACCTTGTCCTCGAGGTGCATCGACTTGATGCGGGTCTCGAGATTGGCTTTGACCTTGTTCTCGTAGCCGCTGTAGGAGTGAATGACGTACCACGACCCAGGCAGGTCGAAGGGGCTTGCCGGTGGTGCCGACGGTACGGCCGACTCCTCGGCGTCGACTTCTTCCATCTCGGGAACGTCGTTCGTCGTCGTCATCATCCGGCCCCAAGAAGCGTGAGTACGAGCCGCTTCATTCCGACGTCCATCCCGAAGACCATCCCGGTTATGACAATGGTCACGATGAACACGACCGCGCTGAACGTGGCCGTTTCTTGGCGGCTCGGCCATGCCACTTTCTTGAGCTCCTGACGCACCTCGTGAATGAACTGGCGGAAGGGAACCCGGTCCTTCTTCTGACGTTGGGGCACTGCAGCCCGACGTTTTTTTGCGCGCTCTTCTTCCTTCTGTTGAAGGCGACGCATCTCTCGGTTCACGAGGCACTCCTCATAAGGACAAGTGGCCTGGACATTATCCCTGCCGATACGGCCGCTAGGCCAGCAGGGGCGGTGGGACTCGAACCCCGGGCCAATCACACGGCGGCGCGCGCCCGCCGCCACATCGCAACCGCGACCGCACTGGCGGCCGCGGCCGCGGTGCCCGCGATGGTCGCTGCGAGGTGAGCATGCTGACGCGACCCGGCCGATGATGCGAGTTGGGCCGAAATCGCCTGCTCCACGCCCGTCAGCAGAAAGGGCGGTGCTGCCTCGATGCGATCGGCCAAACTGCCCAATTCGCGACGGAGTCGGCGGTAGCGCACCGCGTCGGCCTGACACCGGAGACACGACCGAACGTGCGACGCCACCACCGCGGGGAGGCGGCTCGGGTTCGCAATCTCCGGGCCCAGACGGCGGGCCGTCCGGCACAGGAGGTTGACAGAGCGGACGCCGGCAACCCTCATTCGGCGCTCCCAAGTTCATCCCACAGCAGGTCGTGCAGCTGCCTGCGACCCCTGTGGAGCCGCACCTTGGCAGCTGTTGTCGTTATCCCCAGGTGGTCTGCGATCTGACGATGGGGCCAGTCGTATACATCCTTGAGCACGACCACCGCGCGGATCGGAGATGACAATTGGGCGAGTGCATTCAGCAGTCGGGGACGCATCGATGCGGCCGCGGCCAGGTCTACGGGATTGCGATCGGTAGCTACTGGTTCCTGATTGATATCACCCAGAGGCGCTGCGCGGTGGCGCTGCTGCGCACGTCGCATTGACCAGGCGGCGTTGACCACGATGCGATGCAGCCACGTGGAGAACTGGGAGTCCCCGCGAAATCCCGGTAAGGCCCGCCAGGCTCGGATGAATGCCTCCTGCGCCACATCCGCGGCGAGTTCCGTGTCGCCGACGAGCCTCCTGGCCAATGTGAACACCTCGTCTTGGTGGATCAGCACGAGTTCCGAGAACGCGCCACGTTCACCGGAACGGGCCCTCTCGACAAGACCGGATTCACCTGGTCTGACTTCACCAAGCGTCATTCGGTTACCCGCGCCTCACTGTGGCGTGACCGGTCACGAGGTCCACATCGTCGGCCAGCAAGGAAACATCGATCCGCTCCACATCACCGTCGGCCTCACTCACCGTGCCCACAACCGAGGCGGCTACTCCGGGACGCAGCGCCACCCGGAACCGCAGGCGAAGTTCTGCCAGGGGATCGCTCCGCGAAGAAGTGGCCGCGGCCAGTTGTGACATCCAGGCGCCCATCAGCAGCCCGTGCACCACTATGCCGTCGAGCCCCGCGGCGCGGGCGGCCTCGTGGTCGTAGTGGATCGGGTTGAAGTCACCGCTGGCGCCGGCGTAACGAACCAGGTCGATCCGGCTCGCCGACTTTGCCAGCGATGGGAGCGCGCTGCCGGGTCCGGCGTGCTGAATCGGCGATGGGGTCTCGGTGGGGCCATGCTGTGTAGCCGGGGGCTCCCCGTGATCGACTCCCGGCGCCGCGGCCGGTTCCTGGCCTAGAAGGAACGTCGATGCCGAATCGAGGAGGCGTCCGCTCGATCCGTCCACGGCCATCTCAAAGGTGACAAATGTGGTGGCACCGCGGCTGCGCATCTTGGACACGCTCCCCACCAGCGTCACGTCGCCGCCCACCGTGAGCGGACCGTGCCAGGCGAAGCGCTGATCGACGTGGACCAGCACCTTGGTGTGGGAACGTACGTCTTCTCGGTCCAGCAACAGGGGCGCCGCCATGAACAAGAGCGCGCCTGCGTACGAGGGCGGAGCTACTGCTTGCCACCGATCGGAGTCGTCTCCCGTCGCCGCGACGTACTCGGCGACCTTCTCCGGTGCGATCCGGCCGCGGATCGGATCGAAACGGGTTCCATTCAGGTTCTCGAGACTCATGTCGGCGCCCAGGGTAGATGCCGGCGGCAGAGCGGGGAATGGCTGGCTACGAGCAGATTCCGCGACGGGGCGCGGCGATCCGCTGCCGGCCAATGACTCCAGTGAGCCTGATGGTGGAATCCGTCGCCAATCGCGACAGAACGACCTCTACCTGGTTTCCCTGTGCGGTTGATGCTGCCGGCACCACCGACAGTACTTCTTGAGCTCGATGCGCTCGCGGGTGTTCGTCTTGTTCTTGGTCGTTACGTAGTTGCGCCTCTTGCAAGATTCACAGGCGAGCGTGATCGGCGGTCTCTTGTCGGATGCCATGGAGTTTCCCC
>CAMYJM010000525.1 GCA_947258635.1 uncultured Acidimicrobiaceae bacterium | reverse complement strand
GACACCGCGCAGGATTCGCTCGTGAAGCTGATAGAGGATCCGGCGCTCCTGATCAGGGTCGGCGCCGAGACCCTTCCCGCGGCGGCGCCCGTCACCGAAGCCTTGAAACGGCTGACTGCCGGCCTCCCCGAAGCTGCCGGAGGCGCTCGGGAGCGGATGGCAGAGCTGCGAGGCGACCTGGAGAGTTGGTACGACAGCCGCATGGAGGCGCTGTCGGACGGGTACCGGCGCCGCACGCGGCTGGTGTCCTTCGCGCTTGCCCTTGTCGTGGTCCTCGGATTCAACGTCGACGCGATCCACATTCCTCGGGAGCTGTGGCGGAACGACCAGGTGCGCGAGCTGGTGGCCGCCGGGGCTGCCGACACCCAAGGGCTCATCACCGCATGCCTCGAAGACGGCGCCACCGCCGACCAGCCATCAGTCGAATGTGTGAAGTCCCGAGTCGAGCAGCTTCTCGAGACCGGGCTCCCTCTGGGCTGGAAGACGGCAACGACATGTGACGGCGCCTGCGATTCGACCTGGGAGAGCTTCTCATACGCCGTCGGCGCCGGCGGCGTTGGCTGGGGCGCCGCCATCCTCAAGCCGGCCGGCTGGCTGCTGGCGGCCGCCGCCATCTCACTCGGCGCCACATTCTGGTTCGATGTTCTGCGCCGCGCCGGAGGTCTCAAGAAGGCACGGGAGGAAGATCGCTGACGTGACCGGGGAGCCGGCGGTAGCGCGATCCCACCATCCGGGAAACCGCGCTGACCGAGCATCTCGGCTCCGGCAGATCGCGAAAACAATCTTCCAAGTACGCGAATACTCACATTAAGTTGGTTTCGGCCACACGATCCTGGCGACGGTGCCGGTCGCCGAGGGGGAGGACCTGATGGATGTGCGTACTCATTCAGGGAATGGACGGGTGGCCGCGGTGTCATCGGCAGCCCCCCACATCAGGCTGCTGGGCGGCTTCAATATCTTGCACGAAGGAGGCTCGCTGGCGCTCTCTCGGGACGCGCAGCGGCTCGTCGCCTTTCTCGCGTTGCGACGTAGCAGAATGCCTCGCTCCTACGTTGCCGGGACCGTCTGGATCGAGAGCAGCCAGGCACAGGCCTTCGGCAGCCTGCGGTCGGCCCTATGGCGTCTCGGCGACGCCGCCGAGTCTCTCGTGGAGGCCGACTCGAGCACCGTGGCGCTCTCGGCCGGTGTCACCAGCGACGTCGCCGTAACGAGTGCCGCCGCGGCGCGGTTGTGCGACCCGGCGGACCCGTGCGACGACGCCCCCTTCTCTCCCGATCCGTTCGTCAACGAGCTGCTTCCCGGCTGGTACGACGAGTGGGTGCTGTTGGAACGCGAGCGGCTCCGGCAGCAGTCGCTCCACGCACTCGAAGCACTCGCGTGCCGGCTGATGGATGATGGGGTCTTCGCCGCTGCCATCGAGGCGGCGCTGGCGGCGATCGCCCTCGACCCGCTGCGGGAGTCCGCCCACCGCTGCCTCGTGAGGATTCACCTGAGCGAGGGCAACCAATCCGAGGCCATCCGCCACTTCGAGAACTTCGCGAGACACTTGCGACGCGAGCTCGGAGTTGCTCCCAGCGAGCATATGGTCAAGCTGATCAGATAACCGGGCAACGCGGTGGTGACGCGCCCCGAGCTATACCAGGGTCAATGGACGCGGCTGCCACGGATGTCAATCTGCTGACGATTAGGACTCGTCGTGACCCCGCCTTCCCCGGCCAGCTCTTCATCCTGGTCCGGACATATCCGATCTGCGGCGATAGTGATGCCGTCGTGGCGACGGAGACGGTCTCGATCGAGTCCACGCTGGAGCTGGTCGAGGCTTGGCTGCGCGAGTCGGCTGCGACCAGTACCTAGAGGCCTAGGGGTGGTGCAACACAGACGTTGTTGACTCTCGGTGCGACCGAGCGGCCTGAGCCGATGGGGGCCGATGAGATACGGAGAGTGGCGATCAGCAGTCGCGGCCGCACTCCAAGCCGATCTGGGGCAGGCGCCGGGATGGGCGTTCGTGCGCCTGATCCGGTGATCGGCGGGCTGTCGTTCTTGCGTATCTGCCGGCCACATATGGCGGCCACGTACGCAAGTTCAGCGCCAGCGGGCACAGCTCCGTTCTTGCGTATCTGAGCGCCGGAAT
>CAMYJM010000524.1 GCA_947258635.1 uncultured Acidimicrobiaceae bacterium | reverse complement strand
TGGGGCTCGCCTCTAAC
Organism: uncultured Acidimicrobiaceae bacterium; assembly: GCA_947258635.1. Taxonomy (GTDB): domain Bacteria; phylum Actinomycetota; class Acidimicrobiia; order Spongiisociales; family UBA5794; genus JAHEJX01. The sequence continues at coordinate 2,122 of CAMYJM010000524.1, read as the reverse complement.
GCGCTCGTAGTAGGCAACGAGCGCGTCGTTCGTGGCATCGGTGGGACTGGTGGTGGTGTCGCTCATCTCGACTGTCCCGTCGAGCGAGAGGTAGGACCACGACTCGGGATCGGAGAGGTGGAGGACCACACGTGGGTCGCGGCGCATGTTGATGGTCTTGGCCCGGTCGGCGGTGATCGACATCACGAAGTCCCCATCGTCGATTGCAAAGACGATGTCCGATGATTGGGGCCGTCCGTCGCGACGGATCGTGATGAGCGTGGCGAGGTGGCGGGTCGAAGCCCAGGCAATGGCCATTTCTAGGTCCACGATGATGCCTTCCATAGGTCGGGCCGGCAGGGTCGGTCCTTTCAGTCGCCGGCGTCTTCCACGCGTTTCCGTGCGACGATCCGCCCGGATGCCGCTTCCCGACGTGGTCGCCGATCATACCCGGCTCCTTGCGGCGGCGGTCGCGGGACGTCGTCGTCCTCGCTCCATCGAATCCGGGGCGTCGGTGGTGGCGTCCGGTGGTCAGGGCAATGTGACCGTTTCGTTACGTCTGTGTGATCGGGCTGCAACCGAACCGGGAGACGATCGGGTGGTAACGCATCGACGCACAAGGAGAGAGAAGATGCGCAAACGGACAACAACCATCACGATCAAGCGCACAGCTATCGCCGCGGCATTTGCCCTCTTGCTGGCAGCCTGCGGGCTGGCGCTCGCAGGTTCCCCCGAAGCCGCCCCGGATTCGACAACCACCGCACCGCAATCCTCGACGTCGAACGCCCCCGAGTCGGTCACCTCGACGAGCGAGCCGACGATGACGGATTCGGGCGTTGTGTCGGTACCCGATCTGTCAGGACTGACGCTGGCGGATGCCGCAACGCTGCTGGCCGCAGCCGGGCTCGACGTAGTCGCGCTGCCCGCCGACATAGCCACCGCAACCGTTGTCGCCCAGGAGCCTGCTCCCGGAGCCGAGGTCGACCGGGGCACGGCTGTAACCGTCGACGTGCAGGTACACCCGACGTGCAACCCGCCCGATCCCGTCGCTCCCGGTGCCGGGCAGACGATCATCAGCGTTCCCTTCGAGTGCGGCAGCGACGCCGTGGCCCCGACGCAAGGCGTCGGTGTTCCCCGGATCGTCCCCGATCATGGCGGCGCCGTCGCCGATCGTATCGAGTGGACCCTGCGCTCGCTGCTTGCCGGCCCGACCGATGACGAGCGAGCCGTCGGTGTCGTGTCGGCGTTCGACGCGGCAACCGCCGACGCATTGAACAGCCTTACGCTCACCGATGGGTACGTGGTCGTCGACTTCAACGACGCCATCGTCGTCAACAACATGAGCACCTCCACCGGGAGCGTCTTCTTCAACGCGGAGCTGCGCAGGGCCGTGTTCCACCAGCCCGAGGTGGACCGAGTCGAGTTCCGGTTCGACGGTGACTGTGAAGCCTGGTCGGCTCTGTTCGAATCCGACGGCTGCTGGGTGGTCTCCCGGGCAGATTGGGAACGAGACCTTGCCGAATGGGATCAACTTCGCAATCAGTAGAACCCGCCTTACCGTGCGCTCACCGCTCCCGGGTGGGCGCACGGCCGGCTTCTATCCGCAGGGGAGTGTGTCGGACGGACCGCGCCGGCAATCGACGCGACGGGCGCCGCCGGACGTGACACGCTCGGGAAGTAACGGGGCCGACGAGCCGGTTTCTTGCCGTTGTGGAGTAGCCTGACCGACTCCATATCGGGGCAAGGTGACGGACCTCTCGCTTCCATTCAGCTCACCGGCGTGGGTCTTTCTGACCCTGATGTCGGTTGCTCTCGTGTTTCCTATCGTGGCGGAGCGTCTGCGGCTTCCCGGCGTGCTCGGCCTGGTGCTCGGCGGGCTCATCGTGGGCCCGCAGGTGCTCGGGCTCCTCGAGTTGCCCGGTCTCGTTGCCCAACTAGGCGGCTTCGGCGTTCTCTACTTGATGTTCCTTGCCGGGCTGGAACTCGACCTCGACATCCTCGCCCGCGGAAGGAGCCAGGCGGGCACGTTCGGTCTGCTGACGTTTGCGATTCCGCTTACCATCGGAGCGCTCGTCGCCCTGGCGGTTGGTTTCGACGTCGCCGCGGCGGTCGTCATCGGCTCCTTCTGGGCATCGCACACCCT
>CAMYJM010000523.1 GCA_947258635.1 uncultured Acidimicrobiaceae bacterium | reverse complement strand
ATGTCCTTGTTTGCGAGCCCCGACAGGAACTCCGCCCCGCCCGTCGAGATCTGGACGATGCCGTCTGACTCCGCCTCCGCGAAGCCCTTCAACGCTGCGTTCAGTGTCTCCGACGACGTGACGTTGATGGCGGGAAAGGCATAGCCGCCGTCGGTTGCGGCGTCGAGCATCGCTCGGTACGTCTCGGGGGTCGCGATGGGCATGGTGCTCCGTTGATCGGCTGTGCGTCTGAAGGTAGTGCGTTGCCGACGTGCTGTCCGATCGTCGGTCCGATAGGTTCGTGTCCACGATGGAGGAGAACGCCACGTCCCAAGTCGCCGAGAGGGTGTCGATCAGGTCGAGGAGCCGCGCCGTGCGGGCTGTCTATCTCGTGCTCGGAATCTTCTTCCTGGGGCTCGGTCTCGTCGGCATCGTCGTCCCGGGCTTGCCAACGACGATCAATGCCATCATCGCCGGGTTCTTCTTCGCGCGGTCCTCCGAGCGGTTCGACAACTGGCTCACCAGCCATCCCGTTTTGGGCCCGCCTGTCCTCGATCATCGCAACGGCGTCGGTTTCACCGTGCGGGCGAAGACGATTGCCGTTAGCGCGATCACCATCTCGATCGCGCTGTCATCGTGGATCATCGCATCATCGGGTGCCCCCGGTTTTGTCCTGGCGATCATGGCGGCAGCCTGGGTGTACGCGGTCTGGTACGTGCTCCACCAGCCCACCAAGCCGGTTGTGTGACCGAGGCTGCTCAGCCCCCAGACACCGCCTGCACGAACCGGATCACCGATCCGTCCCGAATATCGGGTCCGTCGCTCTCGAGTCGGTCGGCGCCATCGTCGACGAAGCACAGCACGTGTGGCCGCATGTCACCTGACGAGTCGAAGAGGTGGTTCGTGAGCCCCGGCCACGCTTGCTCGAGCGCAGCTCGGATCTGGCTGCGTTCGTCGATCTCGATCGTCCCGTGCAACTGATCGCCCACGATCGGTGAGAGGACCCGGGGGAAGTGGACACCGATGGTCACGATCAGATGATCTCGGTCGAGAGGATCCGAGGCAACTGGAGGTCCGCCCTGTGCCAGGTGTCTCCGGCGTCACGAGTGATCCACACGTTGCCGCCCGTCGTCCCGACGACCACGGTGCCTTCACCATCCGTAGCCATGGCGTTGCGGAGAACCGTGTCGTACGACGGCGATTCGTCCCAGCCGGTTCCGGACACCTGCCAGCTGTCGCCACCGTCGTCGCTCATGAACACCCGGAAGAGGCCTTCGGCGCTGACGCGGTTCTCGTCTGACTCCATCGGCACGATGAACAACCTGTCACTGCTCCGGTCCCGGCCGATCGGGAAACCGAACGTCGAGGGCAGGCCCGACTCGATGCGTGACCATTGCCGGCCGCCATCCCTCGTCCGATACACACCTGAGTGGTCCTGCCGCCAGATCAGATCCGGGTCGCGCTCGTGAGCGACGATGGAGTGGACACAGCGGCCTGCTTCGATGTCTGCGCCGTCGCCGGCGATGGAGGTCACGCCCTCGTCCCGTTTGGTGAAGCTCGAGCCTCCGTCGTCCGAGACGAATACCCCGACGGCCGAGATGCCCACCACAACGCGCTCGCCATGAGTGAGCACGTGATGGGCGCAGAGGCCGCCCAGGCCAGGCGTCCACTGATCTCGGGTCGGCCAGGCATTGAGCGGCGAGACCTCGCCCCAGGTCTCGCCCCCGTCCTCGGAGCTGAAGAGGCCCGCCTCGTCGACGCCCGCGTACAGCAGATCGCCGGCTCTGGTGATCGTCCAGATCTGGTTGAGGTCGCGTCCGCTCGGATACGTCGGAACTTCGGAGATCGGCGTCCATTCAATGCGATCGAGCGATCGTTGCAGTGATGCCCCGTACCAATTGGACGCGAGGGCGGCGATGAGATCACCGCCATCCGTTGCCGACCATGCCGTGACCTTCCATCCCGGGAAGAGAGTTGCCTGCTGGATTGCGAGCGAATCGTCGATCAGATATCCACCCTTGGCGGTGCCGATAGCGATCATTCGTTGATCATGCCACGGGTTCGCGTCGGGTGTCAGCGATCGGTCCGCGGGGCGGCGGTCCCGACCAACTCGGTGGCCCAGGTGGTGACCAGGGCCGCCACATGGCGACTCACGTTCGAGGA
>CAMYJM010000522.1 GCA_947258635.1 uncultured Acidimicrobiaceae bacterium | reverse complement strand
CTACCGCATGATCGGCAAGCTAGAGGATCGCGTGTACGTGATTCGAGCGTAGCGATGGAGCTGCCGAGCAATCGGTGTCAACGACGCCCATAGTCGGCAATCGCGCCCACTTGAAAGACCGCGCCGAGCTCGTGGGGCCCTGCCTCAACTCTCGACTGACCTGTTTGGTCCGACCTGGCCGGCGGTCGAAAGCCGCAACAAGCTCGCGGGACATCACACCTAGAGCGCCTTGCCCGGGTTGAAGCGGCCGGCCGGGTCGAACAGGTGACGTACCGCGCGTTGCACCCGCAGTTGGGTCGGGTCCAGTTCCTCTTCGAGGAACTGCCGCTTCAAGGTGCCGACCCCGTGTTCGGCGGCAATGGTGCCGCCCAGTTCCAACGCCAGATGCACGATCTCGGCGAAAGCCTCTTTGACGCGGGCGACCTCGGCGGCGTCGGTGCCGTCGAAGATGAGCAGCGGGTGCATGTTGCCGTCCCCGGCGTGCCCGATGGTGGGCAGCGAGACGTTGTGGCGTTCGCCGATGTCGACAATGCCCGCCATCAGCTCAGGGAGGCGCTGGCGAGGTACGGCCACGTCTTCGGGCAGCATCGCCTTGCCGAGAGTCTCGAAGGCGGCCCACACGCGGCGCCGCACCTCGATCAGCATGTCGGCTTCGACCTGGTCGGTGGCATAGTGCACGAAGGTTGCACCGTTGCCTTCGCAGATGGCGGCCAGCGCCGCGATGCTCTCGGCAGCCTGATCGCCCTCGGTCTGCATTAGCAGCAGCACCGCTGCGTCGAGGTCGAGATCCATGTGGTAGACCGCCTCGACCTGGCGCAGGCACGGCTGGTCGACGATCTCCATCAGCGACGGCTCATGGCCCTGCTGGAAGATCTCGACGATCGCCTCACCGGCATGGTGGAGTTCCCCGAAGTAGGCCACGGCGGTGGCGGCCGGAGGCCGCTCCGGCACCAGCTTGAGCGTGACCTCGGTGATGATCCCCAGCATGCCCTCGGAGCCGACGAAGAGCCCGGTCAGGTCCAGGCCGGTTGTGTTCTTTATGGTGTGCCGTCCGGTGCGCATCACGTCGCCGTCGGCGAGGACGACTTCGAGCCCGGCCACGTAGTCCCTGGTCACGCCGTACTTGACGCAGCACAGACCCCCGGCGTTGGTGGCGACGTTGCCCCCGATGCTCGAGATGTCCACCGACGCCGGGTCGGGCGGGTAGAACAGCCCGACTTTCTCCACGGCGGTTTTCAGGTCCAGGTTGATGAGGCCCGGCTGCACACGGGCGAGGCGGTTGATCGTGTCGATCTCGAGAATCTGGTTCATGCGGTGCAGCGACAGGATGATGCAGCCGTCGCTGGCGTTGGCCGCTCCGGTTAGGCCGCTCCCGGCGCCTCGGGGGACGATGGGCACATCGGCGGCGTTGGCGGCGAGCACGGCGGCGACGACGTCGTCGGTCGAGCGCGGCATGACCAGGACTGCAGCGGTTCCGGCAGGTTCGAAGATGGCCCGGTCCTGGCTGTATGCGGCGACTACATCCGGGTCGCTTTGGATGCAATCCGCGGGGAGGCGGGCGCTCAGCTCGGCGAGGAGATCTCCCACGGCGGCTAGATCCCCCGGAACCGTTCGACGCACTCGGCGGCGTGGTCGGCGACCCGGGTGGCGAGCTGGATATACACGCGCTCGACTCCCGCGGCGGCGAACTGCCCGAGCCGATCGCGATGCTCGTCCCAGGTACGGAAGGTGAGGCCCCGCTTCTCCCAGGCCTTGCGCATCTCCGGCCCACTCCTGCCGGTGGCCTCTCCGAAGCGGGCGAGATTGTCCGTGGTCTCTGCCTGCGTCGTGCCGCTAATGACGGCTGCGGTCATAGAGATCAGTAGCGCATCCGGGTCGTGTCCGTTGGCAGCTGCCGCCTCTCTGGCGCGCTCGATCCGAGCGGGCACGCCCTCCGGCGGTGTTTCGGCTATCGAGAACTCGCCGCCAAAGGTCCCGGCCAGGCGCGGGGTGCGTCTCTCCCCGCTACCGCCCACGAGGATGCGCAGATCGGAGCGGGCCCGGGGCTCGTAGGCGAGCCCTTCGAAGTTGTAGCGGCTCGACTCGAAGCCCTTCTCCGGGTCGTCGAAGAACTGCCGCAGGTAGCCAAGGGCATCTTCGAGCATGCC
>CAMYJM010000521.1 GCA_947258635.1 uncultured Acidimicrobiaceae bacterium | reverse complement strand
TTCGCCCCCGTCGGGGCCCCCGTACCAGATCCACACATGCCCGCTACCCGGCACGCCCTCGATGTCGTAGCTGCAGTAGGCGGCGTTGCCCGGCGTACCCGAACTCTGGCAAGACCGCGGCTCCCCGTAGGCACCCACGACCTGCGCTCTGGTGAATCCCAGCGCAACGTCGGGCACCCTCTCTCCTTCGACGACGACGCCCTCCGGTGGCACTGCGGCGAAAGCCGGTGACGCCAGCTGTACGGTCAACGCCACCGTCAACCCAATCAAGAATGTCCTGCGAAACATCAGTACTTCTCCTCGGTGATCCGATTTCGCGGTTCTCTCGAACATACGCCCCCAATCTTGCGATGCCCTTGCCGAACCGTTACGAATGTCTCAACATGCCCTGACCTGATTTCGCTTCCAGTGTCGAGACGTTCCACAGCCGCGATAGCCGTCGGATCGTGGAACATCCCACGGACCGCGGAGTCGGGCGGCGCCGGCTCGGCTCGAAGCTGCATGAATCGTGAGGTGAGCCGGCGCGAGGGGGCCAAGCGCGGAAAGGTTCCCCGGTTCCTTGCTCGACTTCCGTACAATCGACGGTCATGAAGGGGATCGAGTTACCGCCGCTGACGGAGGATTTCACGGCGGATCCTGTGGAGCTCTTCTTCGACCTGGCCTATGTGTTCGCCTTTTCGCAACTTGTCGGGCTGTTACTCGCCGATCCGACGTGGGCCGGGGTGGGGCGAGCCGCACTGCTGTTTGGCCTGTTGTGGTTGCCGTGGCAGCAGCTGACATGGGCCGCCAACGCCATCTCGGGAAACGGGCGCCCTGTGAGGTTGTTGTTCCTGGTCGCCACCGTCATCAGCATCCCCATGGCGGCGTCTACGTCAACTGCATTGGCAGGGGGAGGGCCGGTATTCGCACTTTCGCTGACCGGCATCATGCTGATCGGCTTCCGTATGCAGACTCTCGGCGCAGTGGGGCGCAGCGACTACCGGGATGTCGTCTACGGCTGGATCACGCCGAATCTCGTCGCCATAGCGGTACTGGTCGTCGGCTCGTTCTATCAAGGCAATACGAGGTTGCTGTTGTGGATCGGCACCGCCGCCATCGTGCTGTGGGCGATGATCAGGGCTGCCGAGGGGGAGTGGCCGGTGCGCTCGGGTCACTTCGCCGAGCGGCACGGCTTGATTGTCATCGTCGCTCTCGGTGAAGTCATCGTGGCGATAGGGATCCCCGTGGTCGCAACGCTCCAGGCAGGCGACAGCCTGTCTGCAGCCACGATCTCGGCGCTGCTGGCGTCCGGCGCCTTTGCCGGGGTCGTGTGGTGGGCATACTTCGACCGGCCCAGTCCAGGTCTCGAATTCGCCGCATCGCGGCTCGACGGCAAGCAGATCGGTCACTTCGTGCGCGACGTGTATACCTGGGCGCACGCCCCGCTGGTCGCCGGGATCATCCTCGCCGCGGCTGCTCTCGAGGAGATCGCGCTCCATCCCGAGGATGGCGTCGCGCTTCATTTCCGGGTGATGCTCGCCGGAGGCCTCTTTCTGTTTCTCATGGGGGTCTTTCTCGCCGTATGGCGGGCCTTCCGCGCCCGCGCCATCGAACGCCTCGTGGGCGCCATAGTGATCGCCGTCATCGCATCTGTCGGCGGGTCGCTCCAGGGCGTCGCGCTCTTGTCCTTGGTCGTAGTCGTGATGTTCGCCGTCCTATTGGCCGAGCATCGACGTATCGAGAGGCTCGGGCTTCACGCCGAGCTCGAAGAGTGACTCCCGATCGACCGGGATGATTCGAAACAGGCCGACACTCGCAGGTCGAGCTCTTCGATGTCGATTCCACCCGGCAGATCGTCACCTGCCGTGTCGAACATGTCCCTCAGCACAAACGGCGAGTCGATTCTGCTCGCGCAGGGCTGACGCGGCGCGTCGGGCAGGGCGTCGCGCGAGAGAGATCGGGGCCTGAGGACGAGGAGCGGTCGAACAGGTCGGTATCGCTCGCCAGGCCCCTCAGAAGCCGATGGAGTGCCTCGCGGTGGTCATCTTCCGTTGGACGCTTCCGGGCCATGTACAGAATCTACGCGACTCGAGAGACACCATGACCGCTCGGATCGATCCGTCACGATCAGTCGGACAGGACCGCCACCGAACCGCTCCTGGATGTGCCC
>CAMYJM010000520.1 GCA_947258635.1 uncultured Acidimicrobiaceae bacterium | reverse complement strand
GCGCGGTGGCCTCGACCTCCTGGCCGGCGAAGACCGTGGCCAGGCGCTCGGGCCGCGACTCGTGCTCGAGGGCCAGCCGCACGCCGGGTCGGGCCTGGCCGGCGGCACAGCCGCAGACCGAGTTGATCACCAGGATCGCGGTGCCGTCTTTCTGACCCATGAAGGCATCCACATCCTCAGCCGTGCGGAGTTCTTCAAAACCAATCGACGTCAGCTCTTCGCGCATCGGCCGTATCATGAGCTCGCTATAGGGCAATGTCGTTCTCCTTCGTCGGTTCCAGAGGCCGGTTCGGCCGCGCGTATTGTAACCGATGCGGTCTGGGCCGGTCCCGCCCGAGGCGTCTCGCGGTCCGAGCAGGCCAGCCACTGTTAGACTCCGCGCCTTGCCGGAGGTTCGAGATGAAGGCGCTCTTGACGATACGGCGAATCGCCACTCCCCTAGCAATCGTCGGCCTCTCGGCTTGCGGCCCCGGCGCCGGCGGAGAGATGCCCCCGGCAGCGTCCGGTGAGACCGCCGAGACCACCCCGGCGGGCTCTCTCCAGGCGGGCTTCCTGGTCGTCGATGGGGTCTACAACACCGAGCTCACCGCACCCTTCGACGTGCTCGAACACACGCTGTACCACGCGCCGGAAGGGACCGGGATCGAGGTCTTCACGGTCTCCCCGGATGGGCTGGAGATCACCACCGCCGAGGGTTTGCGCCTCGTCCCCGACTTCGGCTTCGATGACGCGCCGCCGATCGACATCCTGGTCGTGCCGAGCGCCGAGGGGAGCCGAGATCGCGATCTCGCGAATCCGCGCCTGGTCGAATGGGTCCGCGAGACCGGCGCCGGGGCGCGCTTCGTGATCTCGCTGTGCTGGGGCGCTTTTGTCCTGGCCGAGGCGGGGCTGCTCGACGACGTCTCCTGCACCACTTTCCCCGGCGACTACGACACCTTTGCCCAGCGCTTCCCGGGACACGATCTCCGGGTCAACGTCAGCTTCGTCCACTCCGGCAAGGCGATCACCTCACAGGGAGGCGCCAGGAGCTTCGACGCGGCGATGTATCTGGTCGACCTGCTCTACGGACGCAGCGTGGCACAGGGAATCGGACGCGGCCTGCTGATCCCCTGGCCGCAGCCGGATCTAGCCCACGTCAGCGATCGGGAACCGGCGCCTATCGCGAACCGAAGGTGATCACCAGGGTCGAGCCCCTGAGATCGGTCCCGAGCACCTCGATCGCCGGCCCGGTGAGGTCGGCGACGACATGGACCTCGCCCCGGCCGTTCGTGCGGTGAAAGCCGGTCCGTAGCCGCCGGACTTCCTGCGACCCGACCGCGATCGCCCCTTGCGAGTAACCGGTCTCGGGACCGTACAGCTTGATCACCTGACGGGCCGGCGGCTCGGCCACCCGCACGATCTCGAAATCACCACGCGACAATGCCCCGTTGGTGACGATGAAGACCTCGGTCGTGCCCTCGCCGGCGCGGAACATGATCTCGCTCACCTGACTCGGGGCCCCGGCCTGAGTGGGAGACGCGGTCGGTGGAGCCGCAGCGCTCGCCGGCTCGGCGACGGACGGCGCCGGCTCGGCGGTTGGGCCGGTCACCGGCTCCACGCTCCGCGGCTCGGCAACGGCCTCGGTGGCGGCGGCAGCGGTAGCCGGATCCTCGTCCTCTCCGCCAGGATCTCCGACCGGTTCGGGATCGCCTTGTGTGGCATCCTCCCCCGGCTCCAGGGCGCCGGCGGCGGGTTCTTCGGCCGCCGGATCGGCAACCGGTTCGGGCACGGCGGCGGCCGGCTCGGCCGGAACCGATGCGGTCCGGGTTGCATCAGCGCCGCCCATCGACGCCGGCAGGTAGCCGAGCAGCGTGTCCTTGTATCGCCAGGCGGCGGCCCCGAGAAGAACCGCTAGCAGGCAAACCGCGAGCCACAACCGCGTGCGCCCGCTGCGCTTCGGACCGCTGGTCCGGTAGTAGTTCGCGGTCAGGTCTTCATCGTCCGGCATCTCGACCGGCGCCTCGATTTGCGCCTCAATTTGCGCCTCGAACGGCGTTTCGGCTGGCGTCTCGGTTGGGGTCTCGATGGGCGCCGGCTCGGTCCCGAGATTGGTCTCGTCCTCCACCGGCGAGGCGACCACGGCGTCGGGCTCCGCCGGCGGCAGGGGCTCGGC
>CAMYJM010000519.1 GCA_947258635.1 uncultured Acidimicrobiaceae bacterium | reverse complement strand
GAGCGGAGTTTCTTCGTCGATTGGGCAGCCGCCCGCCGTCGTGCCGAGAGCCAAATCGACCACTTCACCATCAAGGGGACGGAATCATCGACGGCAGAGTCCCTGTCGGGGGGCAACCAGCAACGGCTGCTGCTGGCGATGCTGCCGCCGCAGCTGACCGTTCTGCTGATGGAACATCCGACCCGCGGTCTCGACATCGAGTCCGCCGACTGGGTGTGGGATCAGCTCCTGGCCAGGCGCGAAGAAGGCACCTCGATCGTCTTCGCCTCGGCCGACCTCGACGAGTTGCTCCGCTACAGCGACCGCATCCTGGTCTTCTTCTCGGGGCGGGTGATAGGGGAGCTCGACGCCTCCGCCACCAACGTCGACGAGATCGGGCTGCTGATCGGTGGGCGCACCGCCGGCGCCGGCACGGGTGGCAGTTCCAAGTGAGCAACACCCGCCTGTCGAGCGTCTTGTTGCCCCTCGGCGTCGTGTTGGTCGCCACGGTCGGCCTGCTGCTGCTGGCGGGCACCAACCCGTGGGATCCCATCAAGCTGATCGTCGAGGGCTCGGTGGGATGGCCGCCGTTCGAGGCGGGGTCGGCAGCCAAGGTCGGGGACACGTTCATGGTGTGGGTACCGATCGCGCTCGCCTCGGCCGGGCTGATCGTCACCTTCAACGCCGGGATGTGGAACATCGGGATCGAAGGCCAGATCATCATGGGAGCCATCGCCGCCGCCTGGGTGGCGCGCGAGGTCTCGATTGCGCGGCCGGCGCTGGTGGCGGCGACGATCGTGGCCGGGGCCGCCGGCGGCCTGCTGTGGGGGCTTCTCGTCGGAGTTCTCCGTACCGCCGGCGGAGTGAACGAGATCTTCGGGGGTCTCGGCCTCGACTTCGTCGCCATATCCCTGACGACTTACTTGATCCTGGGCCCGTGGCAGCGGCCGGGGGTAGCTTCCACCAGCGGCACCGACATTTTCCCCGCCGAGGCGCTGCTCCCGTCGTTTGCCGACTCGCGGCTCTCCCTCCTGGCAGTGATCATCGCCCTCGTGGCGCTGGTTGGAGTGTGGCTGCTGTTCCGGGGAACGCTATACGGGCTCAAGCTGAAAGCCGTGGGGCGCAACCGGCCCTCTTCATTCCTCATGGGCATTCCGACCAACCGGTACCTGCTGGGTGCCTTCATGATCTGCGGTGCCCTCGCCGGTGTCGCCGGGGCCTCGCAGGCAACGGGCTTTCACTTCAAGCTGATTCCCACCATTTCGGGCAACTACGGCTTCCTGGCGATCCTCGTTGTGTTGCTCGCCCGGTTCCGGGCATTCTGGGTCATCCCGATCTCGTTCTTCTTCGCGATGATCGCCGTCGGCAGCTCCCGCCTGTCGCTGCGGCTCGACGTCAACCCGACACTGGGCGGAGTGCTCCAGGGAGTGCTCGTGTTGTCCGCCATGTTGGGCCTGGGCTGGGCGGCGTATCGCGCCGCGCGCGCCGCCGCGGGCGGGGAGGGCGGCCGATGAGCGGGGCGTTCAACGCGTTCGTCGACCTGTTCGACACGGCAACGATCGCCTCGATCATGGCGGGGGCCTCGGCCCTGCTCTTCGCGACGATGGGAGAGACCATCAGCGAGAAGGCCGGCGTGATCAACCTATCGGTCGACGGCAGCATGATGCTGGCGGCGCTTGCCGGGTTCGTGGTCGCTTTCCAGACGGACATCGTGTGGCTCGGGTTCCCCGGAGCTGCCGTCGTCGGCGTGGCGGTCGCCCTGATAATCGCATTCGCCAACATCAAGCTCAGTCTCAACCAGGTGGCCGTTGGATTCGTTCTCTTTGCGCTGTGTACCGAGCTCAGCCGGTTCCTGGGTAACTCCTACGTGGGGCGCCCGCCCGTTGCGGTGCCCGCGTGGGGCATACCGGGGCTCGAGTCGATTCCCTTTCTCGGCCCGGTTCTCTTCGACCACAATATCGTGGTCTATCTGAGCTACCTGACCGTGGTGGCCACCTATCTGTTCATGTACCGCACTCGCCGGGGCCTCGAACTGCAAGGCGTCGGCGAGCGGCCGGAGGCCGCCCACGCCCGCGGTATCCCGGTCAACAAGCTGCGGTACCTCTACACCGCCCTCGGCGTCTTCCCTGACCTGGTCCATCGAGCCGCTGCGGTCCACGACAAGGGTGATGTCAGTC
>CAMYJM010000518.1 GCA_947258635.1 uncultured Acidimicrobiaceae bacterium | reverse complement strand
AAATGCCGGTGATCGCTGTGGACGTGGGTTCGTCCAGCGTGCTCCGGGCCGACGTGGAGAACAGCGGCTTTGCCGCGGCATACGCCCGGGGGCTCGAAATCGTCATGCAAACCATGACGGAGGAATCCCTGCGCGGCTGGGAGAAGCCGGCTCTCCTCTTGGTGCACCCCCGGGTCGAGCACGTCCCGCTGTTTGCCTTCGACCAGACCCGGGCGCTCATTGCCGAGGGGTACCGGGCCACCAAGGCCGCGTTGGAGCTTTTCGGAGGCCCACTCCCGGCCACCGCACGTGGGATCTACCCACGCCGCCGAGTGCACATTCGCATTACGGAGGAGCGCTGCATTGGGTGTGAGGCGTGCGTGCTCCGCGCGCCCCATGTCTTCGCACTCGGAGACAACGGCAAGGCGGTGGTGCTGGAACCCGAGCAGAGTTGGTCACCACTGGACGGAGACTACGTCAGGAATTGCCCGACCTACGCGATCGGCGCACGGCTCGCTGACGGCACCTCAATCGGCTGACCCCCGACCAGCTCGACTCGCGACAGCGGCTTCCCGGCCAATGTCTCGCATCGCCGCGGCGACGCGGTCCCAATTGAAGAACGTCTCCGCCGCCCGCCGCCCTGCTGTGCCCAGTGCGCGTGCCAGTGAACGGTCGCCAAGCAACGATCGCAGAGCCTCGGCGAACGCGCCCGGATCCTCGGGATCGACCAGCAAGCCTGTCTCTCCCTCCAGAACCGCGTCGGCCGTTCCACCGCTCCTCCCGGCAAGGACAGGGAGCCCCGACGCCGACGCCTCGACGATCGCGATGCCGAAGCCTTCAACGTCGTGCTCTTCGAGTCGTGAAGGGGCGAGATAGACCTCACCCATGCTGTAAAGCGCCGGGAGGTGTGCGTCTGGCACCTGACCGAGGAAGTGGACCCGGTCGCGGACACCCAGGTCGCGGGCGAGGGTCTCGAGCCGATCGAGATCAGGGCCCGTGCCAGCCACGGCATAGCGCAGCTCCGGGATGTCCGTCCCGAGGGCGGCCAGGCACTGGATCCCGGTGTCAATGCCCTTGTGCGGCGTGAGACGCGCGAACGTGACGAGCCATCGGCCCGCGGGAAGCTCATAGGTGCTGCGAGCCGTGCTTGGATCGAGCCCCGGTCGAAAGAGCTCCGGGTCGGCCCCCAGCGGCACCACATGACGCCGCGCGTCAGGGAGGGTGAGTCGGAGGTCGTCGAAGATCTGACCACAGAGGTCGGCAGTCCATCGGCTGTTGGCGACGATCGCCGCGGCGCTCCCGAGTAGCGTTCGAACGATCGGTCTCTTGCCGGCCGAGCGGATGTGTCGGCGGATCGTGAGGAGGTCCCTCCCGTGCACCACCACGCCATACGGCGTGCGGGTTGTGGCGTGAACCCACCGGGCCGGATAGGCGGCGGGTCGGAGTTGGCCACACCACATGAACTCGACGCCTTCAGACCGGCACAGCTTCCCAGCCCGGTGGGCCCACCGAACCAGGCCATGCGCCGTGCGCAACCGCCGGGCCGGAACATCCACCCGGTCGATCCGGTTCGGGTAGGTCCCTTCGACAACCTCGCTGTCAGGTCGCTGCCCGGTGGAAACGATCAACGTGCCGGCAGGATATCGTTGGGCCAATTCTCCCATCCAACGGGCGATCCCGCCTCCCATGGGTGGGAAGTCGAAGGTCAGGAGGAGGTGTCGGCCCATACCGGAGTCTCGCCGTCCGAGAATCACCGCGCTAGGCTCGGCATCTTCGTCACCGGCCGAGCAGGGGCATCAAGGCCTCGTAAATACGAGTCGCCGCCGCCCCGATGGTGATGTCCGCGAAAGGGCCGGGCCTTGGAGGTAGTCCCTCCGCCCGCCGAATGGCCGCAATCAAGGTCGCATCGTCCCGGGGTGAGAAGAACTCGACCCGGTCTTCGAGGAACTCGCGGTGCGGCGGGATGTCGCTCGCCACAACTCGGGCGCCGCATGCCGCCGCCTCGATGGGCGTGAGCCCCATGCCCTCGAAACTACTCGGGCACACCACCACGCTGGCCGTCCGATACGCCTGCACCAGCTCGTTGGCACTCACATTGGCCGAGATGGTGAGGGGGACATCGAGGCCTCGTGCAAGGCGTTCCAGAGACCCGCCCTCGGGACCTCGGCCGATGAGGTGGACCGGGCGAGG
>CAMYJM010000517.1 GCA_947258635.1 uncultured Acidimicrobiaceae bacterium | reverse complement strand
CCGGCGCCTGGTCTGCGGCCCAAGGCCGGCGAATTTGTCAGTCGGCGTGAGCCTTGAATAGGGGACATCCCCTATGGCGCCGGGCGCGGCGACCGCCGATGGTGCCGCCATGGGTGTTCACCAATCCGCGTTGCGATTCACGACGAGTCGAGAACGCAATCTGTGGTTGTTGACTGGAGCCGTCGTTGTTGCCATCTACTCGACGATTGGCCTGGCGACGACTATGGCGGCGGAGCTGACCAACCGCGACCTCCTCGACAACATCGCGGCACTGGGCTTCCTGGTACTTTTTGCGGCCGTTCTCCTCGTCGGGGTGCAACGGCGTGTTCCCAGGGCATTGAACGTCGCCATCGCCGGAGGCGTCACCGCCGTCTACATGCTGGTCTTTCTACGCATGGCGAGCCCCATCGAGCGTTCGCACCTCTTCGAGTACAGCCTGCTTGCGATCCTCATCCACGAAGCCCTGGCAGAGCGGTCGAGGGCAAGTCGGACTATGGGGCGGCCGGGCCTGGTTGCCTTCGTTGCGGCGTCGTTGATCGGAGTCGTCGATGAGGTGGTCCAAGTGATCATCCCGAGCCGCGTGTTCGACCCCATCGATATCGGCTTCAACATCTTCGCCGCCTTCATGGGAGTGTCCGTCACCGGCGCAATCGGATGGGCGGTGCGGGAGCGGAAGAGGGACGCGACCTAGCGGGAAGCCAGAGCACGGTGAATCGTGCGCCGACCGTCGCCTTTGCTCAGCGAGGTCTTCATGCCCCGCCGTTCAGCCTCCGCGCCGTTGGTCGAGTAGCTGCGCCTGGTTGATCCGGCCGAGCGGTCCTGTCTCGTCGAAGACGCGGGTATCGGCGAGACCGATGCCCGATCGGTGCTGGTAGGCGGCCGACTTCATGCCGACCCATTCACCCGCAGGGAGACGGTGGGCGTACAGCGTGATGTCGGGGTTGACGTAAACGAACGCCTCCGGGTCGAGTGCCTGGGAGTTGCCATTCGACATGTCGGCGAGAGTTGCCAGTCGTACGAATGGTGTCGGTTCCTGGCCGGCGATTACCGGGTGCTTCAGCCGGAACCAAGACAGCCCGGGACCCGGCTGCATGAAGCTGCCGTCGATCGATCGGATCTCGATCGCATCCCGGTGGAATCGGAGCAGATCCGACCCGAAGGTCCAGAGCTCGGCGACGCTCGTCGCCTCGTCCGGTGGTGGTGGCTGCTCCCAGGGCTCCTGGGTGACGTCGGGGAGCGGGACGTCGGTGGTGCGGATCTTCAGTGCAGTTGCCCGGCCGACCTCGACGTCGCCGTGGCGCAGTATCGCCTCGACGACCTGGATGCGTTTGCCGTGGCGCAGAACGTGCGTCTCCACCCGGAGCGGTTCGATCGGCACCGGGCGGAAGAGATCGATGGTGAAGCGGGCGACCTGCATCGGCGCAACAGTGGACACGCCCTCGATGGCGGCGGCCAGCAGTCCCGACGGGGGGCTGCCGTGCTGGGCGACGTCCGACCAGCCGCCCCGTGTCAGTTCGGTGGGGACGTAGTGATCGCCGTCAGGAATGAACAGGGCGTCGGGCATGTGCCGGCAGGCTACTGCGTCGATGCCGGCGGTCATCTCCCGACTACTCGAAGCGTTCCCAGGCGTCGCCGACCGCATCGAGCGTGTCTGATCTGGTGGTGCCCAGCTGGCGGGCAGTGATGACCAGAGTCTCGGCGGCGGCGGCCAGCTCACGATGCTGGGTTCGCGGCGGTGCCTTCTCCGCCTCCAACACCACGGTGCCGTGCCGGCCGTTCGTGGCGACCACCCCGTCGCCCGTCAGCAGCTCGTAGGCCTTGGAGACGGTGCCCCGGGCCAGGCCGAGGTCGGCCGCCTACTGGCGGATCGGGGGAAGGCGAGTGCCCGCCCGGAGTTGCCCGGCGACCACGAGGCGCGTGATCTGCAGGCGGATCTGTTCGATAACGGGCATGGCCGCCGTCGGGTCGATCTGCAGCATGGGAGTCATCGGGCCGCGACCAGAAACGGGACAAGCAACGGCGTGGAGATCCTGCGCTACGAGCTGCCCTGACGCCGGGCCGGCCTGGAGAATGTGAACGTTGCCGTGGCTGGGTTCACCGCGGCGCTGGAATCACTCCCAGCTGAGGCCGGACGCTGTCTTCGGCATGGTCATTCCCAGCTGAGACCGGA
>CAMYJM010000516.1 GCA_947258635.1 uncultured Acidimicrobiaceae bacterium | reverse complement strand
CCGCCGCGACGAGTTCCGTGCGTCGAAGATCATGGCACAGCGGGTGCTCGACCATGACAAGATCGAAGTCATGTGGGACACCGTCGCCGCCGAAGTGGTCGGCGACTCCGCCGTCACCGGCTTGAAGGCGCGCAACGTCAAGACCGAAGACTTGCAGGAGCTCGCGGTTACCGGGGTCTTCGTTGCCATCGGCCACGACACTAACTCGTCCATCTTCCAAGGCCAGGTCGACCTGGACGACGAGGGTTACGTGATCGCCGACGGCACCAGGACGTCGGTGCCGGGTGTTTTTGCCGGCGGCGACGTGGTCGACAAGGTATACCGGCAAGCGGTCACCGCGGCCGGAATGGGCTGTGCGGCCGCCCTCGACGCCGAGAAATGGCTCGAGGAGCAAGCCGGCTAGTGGCCCGCCGCGTTGGGCCGCGAAGTCGCGCCGAGCCAATCCAGGGATCCTGGGACGAATGGGAATGAGCGGGCGCCACGCTTCGTTTACCCTGGTGGCACCGCCGTTCGCCATGTCGGCGGCCGTGCCGACAGTCCACCAACCAGATACTCGATAACGCACATCTTGATGTCACAGCGAAGGAGCCCCATGGGTGACAACACCGTTGAAGCGACCGACCACAACTTCACAGAGATAGTGGGGAGCGACACCCCGACGCTCGTCGACTTCTGGGCGGAATGGTGTGGACCATGCAAGATGATGAACGGCCCACTCGAGGAGCTTGCGGGCGAGAACTCGGACAAGCTGACCGTGGCCAAGCTGAACGTCGACGAGAACCAGCAGACCGCCATGAACTTCGAGGTGATGAGCATCCCCACCATGATCATCTTCCAGGACGGAGTCGAGAAGAAGCGGCTGGTCGGGGCCCGATCGAAGGCACAGCTCGAGCAGGAGCTCGCCGAGTTTGTCTGAGCGAAGCTAGGCGCTTCGCCCTAAAACGCACAACGCACGACGTATGCCCTGATCTCGTCGTCCGGGGGTAACCACCTCGCGGTACTCCCGTGAATCGCGCTGCTGTTGTCTCTCCCGCGCCGCTGACTCCCGGAGTACGTTGCACGTTCTATGTTTCACGTTGTACGTTCTCTCTGTGAGGCTCTATCGGCGTGGAGATGAGGGAGAACCGGTCCGGGACATCCAGGGCCGGCTCAAGGCACTCTCGTTCGACTCGGGGGGCGATGCTATCGGCACCTACGGGCCGGGCACCGAGCTTGCCGTGCGCAAGTTCCAGGAGTCCCGCGGCCTGCCGGCCGACGGCATAGTTGGCCCCGACACGTGGCGGTCCCTCGTCGCCGCCGGCTATTCATTGGGCGATCGGCTCCTCTACCACCGGGTGCCCATGATGCGCGGCGACGACGTCGCCGAGCTGCAGCGGCGACTCAACTCGCTCGGATTCGACAGCGGCAAGGTGGACGGCATCTTTGGGCCGGACACCCTGAACGCGCTGCTCGACTTCCAGGCGAACCGGCGGATGCCCGAGGATGGCATGGCGGGACGCGCCGCGGCTGACGAGTTGAACCTGATGGCACGTGCCACCCAGAAACCTGGCCGGGACAGCGTGCGCGAGCACCAATGGATCAAGGCGCTGCCCCACTACGTCGCCGGGCAACGCGTCTATGTCGATGCCTTCTGCCGCGATATGGCCGAGCGGGACGCCGCGTGGGAGGCGGCCTTGACATTCGGTTCCATCGTCCAGGATCTCGGCGCCCACGTCAGGATGTCGCGCAGCGCCGACACCGAGCCCACCGAGCGGGTACGGGCATTGCGTGCCAACAGATTCGGGGCGGATCTCGTCGTATCTTTCGCTCTGCCCTACGACGGTGAGGCAGCCGTCTTCTACTTCGCATCGGCTCACTCCAGCTCGCACGCCGGCCAGATAGTCGCCAAGGCGGTGGCCGAAGAGCTCCACCTCTCGACGGCCGGACGAGCGATCCCGATGCTCAAGAACACCCGGTCCCCAGCCATCGTCATCGCCACCGCTCCACTTGGTGCCCGGGTCGGAGGGTCGGCGGCTCAGGGCATCATCAATCTCTTCGCCGACCCCGGGGAGTAGCCGCGACGCCGGCTCCCCCCTTGCACTCTCCTCCGCTCGTTTCACTCTCCTTCGGGCAACTGTATACCGACTGGTATACAATCACCCGGTGCCGACCATGACGATCGATCGTGATCT
>CAMYJM010000515.1 GCA_947258635.1 uncultured Acidimicrobiaceae bacterium | reverse complement strand
ACACCGGCGATGGACGCCATGGCCGCAGCTGCGCCGCCAACGCGGGCGGCGACCTGGGGCTCGTTGCGACCCAGCGCGGCACCGATGAGGGGGGTGGCGCCGTAGGCGAGGAAGTTGAAGATGAAGAAGAAGCTGATCAGAACGGTCGTGGCGATACCCAGGGTGGCCAGCGCGTCGGCGCCGAGCCGGCCCACCCACGCCGTGTCCACCAGCGAAACCAGCGGATCGGCGGCGAGAGCGCCGAGGGCGGGAATGGCCAGCCGCGCAATCTCACGGTCCAGCCGGCGAACGTCGCTCACGGCCGCCGGGTCTTGTCTGGATAGGCGCAGCGGTCGGCCAGCGGGCACTCCCAGCACAGCGGGCGGCGAGCATCGCACACCTCGCGACCGAATTGGATGTACCGCATCGAGATCCCGCTCCACTCCCTCTCCGGATGCAGCGCGCGCAATTCAAACTCGACCTTCACCGGATCCGACTCCCTGGTGAGGCCGAGGCGGTTGGTGACCCGTTTGACGTGGGTGTCCACCGCGATCGCCGGGATGTCCCACACCTCGGCTAGAACCACCGAAGCGGTCTTGCGGCCGACTCCACGCAGTTTCACCAGCTCCTCGAGTGTGTCGGGCACGACCCCGTTGTACCGTTCCACGAGGTCGGCGGCCAGCGAGATGATCGACTTCGTCTTCTGCCGGTAGAAGCCGGTGGAGAACACGACCTCCTCGACCCCCTCCGGGTTGGCGGCGGCCAGGTCTTCGGGCGCAGGCCAGCGGGCGAAGAGATCGGGAGCCACCCGGTTCACGTTCTCATCCGTCGTTTGCGCCGAAAGGACCGTCACGACCAGAAGCTGCCACGCGTCGCGATAGTCGAGGGCGGTCCGCATCACCGGATATCGCTTCTTGAGCCGGTTCAGGATCACGCGGGCGTTGCGCTTCTGGCCCGTGCCGGGCGCGTAGTGAGGAGCGGGAGCCATGGCGGCCAATCCTACGACACGGCGCCGGGCCGGCCGCGACGCAGAGAAAGGCTCGTTACGATGCCGCCATGAATCTACGCAACGTCGTCGAAGAGAGAGGCCGGGTCGAAGGCGACCTGGTCATGGTGGATGAGTTCCTCAACCATCGGATCGATCCCAATGTCATGCGGGACGTCGGAAATGCGCTCGCCGACGTCATAAAGCCGTGGCAAGTCGATCTGATCCTCACCGCCGAGGCGTCGGGAATCCCGCCGGCGCTGGCGTGTGCCCTGCAAACGAATCTCCCCGTCGTCTACGCCAAGAAGTACGTCGGTCCGGGTAATCGGTACACATTTGCCCGGGTCGTGGCTTCTCCCACCAAGGGCGTCGAGTATCGCGTCGAGGTGTCACGGCGGGTCATGGAGCCGGGGTCCCGGGTGGCCATCGTGGACGACTTTCTCTCCGGGGGCCGGACGGCGGAGGCGCTCGGCGAGATCACGATCGAAGCGGGCTGCCACCCGGTGGGCTTTGCCTTTGCCATCGAGAAGTCCTTCGCTCCGGGAAGGGGCCGCCTCGAGGCGCACGGCTGGACGGTACGATCGCTGGTCGAAATCGCTTCCATCGAAGACGGCAAAGTCCTTTTCGCGGAGACCGATGGTTGACGTCAGCGAGCGGACCGCGGCACTTCGCCGGCGCTACAACGACTGCTTCGGCTGCGGATTGGCCAACCCGATCGGCCTTCATCTGGATGATTTTGTGGCCACGCCCGATGAGTTGCGCGCCACGTTCAATCCGCGGCCCGAGTATCGAGGATTCGCGGGTGTGCTCCACGGCGGTATCGTCGCCGCCCTCCTCGACGAGACCCTGGCCTGGACGGCCATGCTCCTGGAGGGAACATTCGTCGTGACGGCCAATCTCAACGTCAAGTTCCGCAATCCGGCTCCGGAGGGAGCCAACTACACCGTGCAGGGCCGTGTCAGCGAGCGCCGGGGCCGCCGGCTCGTCCTCGCCGGAAGCGCCTCCGCCGGGGAGAAGCTCATCGCAGAAGCGACCGGCCTCTTCCTGGCGACCGAGCCGGTGGTTCCGTGATGCAGCGGGGTCGTTCGATTCTGGTGCTGGCCGCGGTGATGTCTGCCGGCTCGCTGCTCCTGCCGTTCTTCAATGCCGACACGTTGGGGAATGTGTCCGGGATTGCCGCCAATGCCGGGCTTCCCGTGCTGGCGTT
>CAMYJM010000514.1 GCA_947258635.1 uncultured Acidimicrobiaceae bacterium | reverse complement strand
CCGACCCAGCTGCTGGCCGAGCTGTCGATCCAATCCTGGATCATCTGCGACGCGGTGCCCGGCGACGTTTTGGATGCGACGCCCGAGACGCTGTGGAACCGGGTGCTGGCCCGGCAGCCCGGGCGGATATCGTTGTACGCCCGGTTCCCGCGTGATCTGAGCACCAATTGAGCAGGCTCGGGCACAGACCGAGGCTAGATTCGACATGTGACCACCACCGTTCCCAGGCTGCGCAAGGCCATCAAGCGGCAGGCTCCAGGGCTCCTCGTCGAACGGGAGCTGTGGACTGACGCCGATACCGTCGTTGTGGGGGTCGACGAAGTCGGCCGCGGGGCATGGGCCGGCCCCATATCGGTCGGGGCCGCCGTGGTTCCGAAGGCCCGCCGCATCTACAAGGTCCGCGACTCCAAGATGCTCACTGAGCCGGAGCGAGAGGCGC
This sequence comes from uncultured Acidimicrobiaceae bacterium, assembly GCA_947258635.1. Lineage (GTDB taxonomy): Bacteria > Actinomycetota > Acidimicrobiia > Spongiisociales > UBA5794 > JAHEJX01. The sequence goes on along the minus strand of CAMYJM010000514.1, from coordinate 1,733 downwards.
TCTTTGATCGGGTAGCCGACTGGGTGGAGGCGTGGGCGGTCGGTCACGCCTCCCACACCGAATGCGACGAGCTGGGGATGGCGGCGGCGCAGCGCCTCGCCACCCGCCGCGCCCTCGAGGAGCTGGGAGCGATCCCGGACCACGTACTCGTCGACGGCAACTGGGATTTCGTCGGCGGCGGCAACACCAGGCTCATCGTGGGCGGTGACGCCACCAGCCTGAGCATCTCGGCCGCATCGATCCTCGCCAAGGTGACACGCGACCGGATCATGCGCGATCTGGCTCCGGACTACCCCGGCTACAACTTCGCGGCGAACAAGGGCTACCCCGGACCCCACCACAAGGCGGCGCTGGCCGCGATGGGCCCATCTACGATCCACCGCCGCAGCTGGGTGTTCATGGACCACCTCCCCTGGAACGGGATCAAACGCTTCCGCCGCCCCGAAGCGCAGGGCAGGCTGTTCGACTAGCGCTCTTCAGCGCTGCGGCCGATCACTGCCGAGAAGTCGTGGGCGAACACCCCGAACCCGCCGCCGGTGTGCCAGAAGACGACATCGTCGAAATCGTCGAGGCCGCCGCGTCGAATCTCCTCACGCAGCGCGTAAATCGCCTTGCCGGTGTAGACCGGGTCGAAGAGCAGCCCGGTGAGGCGCGTCGCCTCGAGCTGACAGCTGAGCTCCGCATCGCTGACCACGCCATAGCCGCCCCCGATGTAGGCGTCGGTGAGAATTGGGGGGAGCACGTTCTTCGGCAGCGACCGGTGGCGGCTCGTCTCGGCCCATATGGCGGCCAAACGCTCGTTCAACTCCTCGACCGTATCTCCCACCGACGTGCCCATGACCACGAAGGAGTGCCGGGTCTGGGCGGCTGCCATCACCAATCCCGCCGTCGTGCCCCCCGAAGACGAGGCATGCCAAACTGCCGGTGGTTTACGCCAGCCCTCGATCTGGTCCGCCAGCTCCCGACCCGCTTCGGCGAATCCGAGCATGCCGAGGTAGTCCGACGCCCCCTCAGGGATGACCCACGCCGTGGCGGCCGGCTGAAGCTCGCCGGCAAGCTCTTCCATGAGCCGGTCGCGCTGCGCATATTGGTCCGGCTTGATGTAGTGGAGCGAGGCCCCGGAGAGATGGTGGAGCAGGTTGTTCCCCGTCGGCTCCGCCAGCGGCCGCCCGTCGGGTGTCCGCAGGAAGAGGTGGCAACTCATCCCGAGCTGGGCCGCGGCCAGCGCCGTTGCCCGGCAATGATTCGACTGGGCGGCTCCTGCCGTTATCAGCGTCGTGGCTCCGGCGGCCCGTGCCGCCGCAGCGTGGTACTCGAGCTTGCGCACCTTGTTACCCGAGAGGCCAAATCCGGTGAGATCGTCCCGCTTGACCCAGATGCGGGGGCCTTCCCAGCTTCGAGTGAGCCGATCGGCGGCCTCGAGCGGTGTCGGCAGGTTGGCCAGGGGCAGCTTGTCGATCATGAGGCCACGCTAGTGGACGAGTGGGTGCGGATAACTAGCTCGACCTGACGGGCCGGATCGAGCAAACTAATGGGGCAATCAGCAAAGGGAAGAACATGAGCAAGAACCCCATCGGCGCCGGAAACACCGATCCCCGCGATTTTCTCGACATCGACAACGAGCTGTCGCCGGACGAGCGACTGCTGCGGGACACCGTCCGCCAATTCGTCGGCGACCGGATTCTGCCCAACGTGGCCGAGTGGTTCGAGGAGGGGTACATCCCCAAGGACCT
>CAMYJM010000513.1 GCA_947258635.1 uncultured Acidimicrobiaceae bacterium | reverse complement strand
CGCATCGTGGGCCAACCACTTCGAGGTGCTGCGCCGCATCCAGCGCCACACCGGTGGGTTCACCGAGGTCGTGCCGCTGCCTTTCGTCCATATGGGGGCGCCCATCTACCTGCGCGGTCTCGCCCGCCCCGGGCCGACATGGGACGAGGTAGTTCTGATCCACGCCGTGGCCCGCATCGCATTCGCCGGCCTCATCGACAACGTCCAGTCATCATGGGTCAAGCTCGGCCTCGCAGCCGGCCGCCGCCTGCTCGACGCCGGATGCAACGACATGGGGGGCACGCTGATGGATGAGATCATCTCTCGCTCCGCGGGTGCCGCCCACGGGCGCTCGGTTGCCGCGGCCGACTTCATCGAGCTGATCGAGTCCCACGGGCGGATTCCGGCGCGTCGCGACACGCTCTACCGGCGGCTCGGGCCATCTCATTCCGGCGCAGGTTCGGAAATAGACATTCAGATTTCGGCCGACTTGCCGTAGAATCCTGGGCTTATGGAGACAGCGCGCAAGATCCGTACCCGTTCCCGTTTGGTAGAAGTCGCTCGGGAGGTGTTCGGCACCCAGGGCTATTCTGACCCGACACACGCCGATCTCGCCGCCGCCGCCGGCATCGGCCGCACCACGTTCTACGAGTACTTCGACAGCAAGGAGGACCTACTGGTTCACCTCGTCGAGGTGGCGGTCCCCGAGCTCACCGAAGAGCTGTTCGCCGGACTCCAGGACCTCGGGCCCTACGATCAGCTCTCCAACCTCGTTGTGCGGATGATCGAGTTCGTCGGGATCGACCCCCTCGGGCTGATCCTCCACACCGAGGTCAACCGCCTCCCCGACGATGTGCAGCGCCGTGTCGCCGATTCTCACTCGCCCCTGTCGCGGCGGTTCGTGGAGATCTACGAGCGCGGGGTGGATGAAGAGGTCTTCGTGCCGATGGACTCCGTGTCGACTCCGACCACGGCGTGGGCACCGCGGGCGATCGCCTCTTCGACGAGTCCCTCCGTGCCCATTGCCCGAGCGCGGGTCAGGGTCGCGGCGAGCTGCTTGTAGTCGCCGCCGCGGGCCTCGACTGCAACCTCGGCAGTGACGATCCCGAGGTACGTACGAATGTCCCAGCTGGCCAGCTCCGCCGTTGTGGCCACGACCGGGCGCCACATCGCGGCGCCGAACTGGTCCGGCACCCAGCCCTGGGCGGAATCGCGCCAGTGCGCGCCCCACGTCCTGCCCAGTCCGTAATTGGTGGCAGCGTCGCCCGTTGACGCCGGCAGCGCCTTGGCGCGCAGATCAACGACAACGTGGACGGGATCGTCGGCCGGGATTGCCTCGGTAGGCGGGGTCGCCGGCTGTTGGGGCCCAAAGGCGTCCTGGCGAGCGGCCCCCCATTCACTCCGGCTTGCCGGCTCCGGGGTCCGATAGCGGACGGGTTCGACGTCCTGGCGCGTCGCGGAAGCCTCCGTGCCGTCCCCCCACGGATCGACCTCTGCGCTCGCGGCACCGCTCGCGACGGTCAAGGCCTGGTTGAGCCGGGTGCGCGGGGCGCGAGCCCTGACCCCGTACCGACGCCGTGACGGATCGGTGTCGTCGCTCCATGGTGAGGTGGGCGCCTCGTGTCCTGAGCCGTCCTCTGCGTCGCGCTGTGCCACTGTTGCTTCCGAACCGTGCTCTCGACCCGCCGAATGCTCTCAGTGAGGATACCCTGTCTCCCGTGAAGATCTCTGTCATCACCATGTTTCCCGAGTACTTCGACTCGCCGCTCGAGATCAGCCTGGTCGGCAAGGCCCGGGAGCGGGGGTTGCTCGAGGTCCTTCTCGTTGATCTGCGCCACTGGGGCCGTGGCGTCCACCGCCAACTCGATGACGCCCCATTCGGCGGCGGCGCCGGAATGGTCATGATGGCCGAGCCCCTAGCCGAGGCGCTGGCCCCACTCCGGGACACCCACCGGGTGCTGCTCAGCCCGAGCGGAGCTCCGCTGACGCAGGAGACCCTGGACAGGTGGGCCCGCGGGGGCCCGTTGACCTTGGTGTGCGGGCGGTACGAGGGCGTCGACCAGCGGCTGATCGATCGCCACATCGATGAAGAGGTCTCTCTCGGCGACTATGTACTGCTCGGAGGCGAGGTCGGGGCATTGGCGATAATCGAGGGGGTGGTGCGGCTGCTGCCCGGTGCAGTCGGCAATCCCGAATCGACCCGGACCGAGAGCTTCCGCGATGGGCTTCTCGAAGAACCGCAATACACCAGGCCCGCCGAGTTCGAAGGCGCCGAAGTGCCGGAAGTACTGCTATCGGGCAATCACGCTCGCATCGCCGAATGGAGGCTGGCGCGGCGCCGGGAGCGGACCCGGCTGCGGCGCCCCGATCTGTGGGCCGCCTATGTCGATCGGCCGCGACAGGAAGACCCGCCGGGTTAGCGTGTCGACGGTGCTGTGTCTAAACTCCCAAGCCGCTCCAGATGGAGCGCGTCTTTGGAGGATTCCTGTGAACACTCTCGATGAGATCGAGTCCGCATATCTGCGCGATGACATTCCTGAATTCGGACCCGGCGACTCGGTTCGGGTGAACGTGCGCGTCATCGAGGCTGGACGCGAAAGGGTCCAAGCCTTCGAGGGCGTTGTCATCGGACGAAGCGGCGGTGGGATTCGTGAGACATTCACCGTTCGCAAAGTGAGCTTCGGTGTCGGCGTCGAGAGGATCTTCCCGGTGCACGCCCCGATTGTGCAGAGCATCGACGTCACCCGGCGGGGCGATGTCCGGCGCGCCAAGCTCTACTACCTGCGCGACCGGGTCGGCAAGGCAACGCGCATCAAGGAGAAGCGGGACTGAGCGAGGGCACCGACTGGCCCGGTACCACCGCAGGAGCCGCGGAAGCCGTAGGCCTGGAGTCGCCGGACTCGTTGCTACAACCCGCGGCCGATCCCTCACTCGAGACGGGCGACGACGCCGCGCCGCGCAAGAAGCGCCGCTCGATCCTGACCGAGCTCCCCTTTCTCTTGTTGATCGCACTCGTACTGGCCGTCCTCGTCAAGACGGTGGCTTTCCAGGCATTCTTCATCCCGTCGGAATCCATGCAGAACACGCTTCAGATCAATGACCGGGTACTGGTCAACAAGATCAGCTATCGCATCGGTGAC
>CAMYJM010000512.1 GCA_947258635.1 uncultured Acidimicrobiaceae bacterium | reverse complement strand
TGAGGCCACGCGGTCCGGAGCCTCGCCGTCCTGCCGATAGCCGAACGTCCCGAGTTGGTGGCCGGCGACGCAGGAGCCGGACGGAGGGGGCAGCACAGGAACTCCGCACAGCCCTAGCCGGGCACACCAATCTCACCCCGCGCCCCTGCAGCCCCCCTCCCGGCCTGACGGCCGGACTCCCCCCAAACGTTTCCCGACTACGTCGTCAAACGGGGGGAGACAGGTCGGGTCGCGAGTTGGCGCACTTCGAGGCCGGTCACGCTCAGGTCGATCATGAGCGAGCACTCGCCGGGACCCGGGCACGACATCGAGCAGGCACCGACGGAGGAGCACTCCCCGGGCGCCGCGGCGGGAGCGACCTCGGGCCCCAGCCGACCTGAGGCGCGCAGCGCATCGAGCATGGCGGCAACCTCGACCGGTGGGACCCCGAGCCGCTTGGCCAGATCGATGCCCATGACCGGACCGGAGGACCGTTCGATCTCGGCCTGCAGCGCGGCGAGCCTCATCCCAGCCCCAGCATTCTGCCGCCCTGATACACGACGAACGCGCCCAGCCAGGCGATGGCGAATTGGCCGAAGACGCTGATCCACATCCAGCGGGTCCCGAACTCCTGGCGGAAGGCGGCGACCGCGGCCATACAGGGCGTATAAAGGAGCACGAACACCATGAACCCGAGGGCCGCCAGCCGACCCCGACCGTCGCTGCTGGTCTCGAAGGAAGTACGAACGGCAGTTTGCAGCGCCGTCGGCGCATCGTCCTCGAGGTCTATGAAGTCGAGGCCGATCACGGCGGGAATCGCCCGCAGGGTATCGGCGCTGGCGTCGACGAAACTGGCGCCTACTTCCCTGAGGTCGGCGAAGAACCCGATGGCTCCCTCGTCCGCTGCCGCCTCTTCGACCGCGTAGAGCTGCGCCACGGTGCTCACGACTACTTCTTTGGCAACGAATCCGGAGAGCAACGAACCGGCCTGCTCCCACTCTCCAAAGCCGAGCGGGTCGAGCACCGGGGCCACGCCTTTGCTGACGGCGCCAAAGGCGCTGCTCTCGATCTCGGTGTCGGCGAACCCGCCATCGCCGGTTACCGGTAGTGCCAGCAGCAGCCACACCGCCATGCTGGCGAGGAGAATGGTGGTGCCGGCCCCTTTGACGAAGGAACCGGTCCGTTGCCGCACGAGAACCCAGACTGTCCGGGCGTTGGGGAGCCGGAATTCCGGCAGGACCATGACAAAGGGAGTGGGATCGTCTTCCCGCAGCGCAGTTTTGCTCAACAGAAACCCGATGAGGACCGCGACGCCGATCCCGAGGAGGTACATCGAAAAGACGACCTCGCCCTTGGCGTTTGCGAAGAAGACGGCTGCCAGCAGGATGTAGACGGGAAGGCGCGCCCCGCATGACATGAACGGCGTCAGCAGCCCGGTGAGGAGGCGGTCCCGGGACGAGTCGAGCGTCCGGGTGGCATAGATGGCCGGTACGGTGCACCCGAATCCGACCATCATCGGGAGGAATGCCTTGCCGGGAATCCCGACGGCTCGCATGGCCCGGTCCATGATGGCCGCCGCCCGTGACATGTAGCCCGAGTCTTCGAGCAGGGCGAGCATGAGGTAGAGAGCAAACAGGACGGGAACGAACACCAGCACGGCACCGACCCCCGCCAGCACACCATCGACGATCAGGCTTTCGAACCAGCCGCCGTCGGCACCGAACAGACCGACAAGATCGACGGTCCACCGGCTCACCGGGCCCGCCATGGTGGCGTCGACCCAGTCGAGGTAAGGCGCCGTGACATCGGCCGTGACCCGCAGCACGATCCACATCACAGCAATGAAGACGGGGATCCCGAAGAAGCGATGGGTGAGCACCCGATCGATTCGATCCGACCACAGGAGACCGGGCTCGGCAGCGCCGGTCATCGAGGCGACCAGACGAGTGATCCACTCGAAGCGGCGCTCGGCGAGGACCATCTCGGCCTCATAGCCGGTCTCTGCGAGGATGCCGTCCCGAGCCGCGGCGGCCGCCGCCAGCACATCGTCACCGGCGGGCAGCGTCGCGACACGTTGCCACATGCCGGCGTCGCCTGCGAGCAACTGCAGCGCCGTCCACCGGGGGGCGCCCATCGCGACCAAATCCGGATGGGTAGCGAGGTTCTCGAGGAGGCCACCGATGTGGCGCTCGGCGACGGGTCCGTA
>CAMYJM010000511.1 GCA_947258635.1 uncultured Acidimicrobiaceae bacterium | reverse complement strand
AAGGTGTCGATGCCGGCCTCCCGCATCGCCCGGATGCATTCCTCGAAGCGCACGGGATGGGTCAACTGGTCGACGAGGCTCGCCGCCACATCGGAAGCCGGCGCCGCCGCGACATTCGAGTACACAGCAAACGCCCCCGGAGAGAACTCGACGCCGGCGAGCGCATCGCCGAGGGCGGTCGCGGCCGCTGCCATCAAGGGCGAATGGAATCCGCCGGCGACTTCGAGCTTGATTGCCCGGCGCACTCCCAGGTCGCGCGCCGCGCCGACCAGCCAATCGATGTCGGCGAGCCCGCCGGCGACAACGACCTGGCCGGGAGCGTTGAGGTTGGCGACCCAAAGGTGCCCGCCGGCCTGCCGCCGCTCGGCGGCGATCGTTTCGGCTAGGTCGGCGTCCGCACCGAGCAAGGCCGCCATCGAAGACGGGTTGGCCGCGGCGGCCGCTGCCATGGCGCGACCCCGTTCCGCCACCAGGGCGAGGCCATCCCAGTATTCGACGACGCCCGCGGCGGCGAGGGCCGTGTACTCCCCGAGCGAATGCCCGGCGGCCGCTTGCGGAGCGGGGCCGACCGCGGCGGAGAAGGCTTCCCAGAGGGCGAACGCCGTGGCGTACAGTGCAGGCTGCGCTCGATCGGTCGCGGTGAGCAGCTCCTGGGGGCCGTTGCGGATCGTGGCCGCGAGATCCCAGCCGAGGATGTCGTTGGCGGCTCGGCCGAGGAGATCGGAGCGGCTCGAGATGACGTCCTCGGCCATGCCGACGGCCTGGCTGCCCTGCCCGGGAAAGAGTACGGCATAGCCCACGGAAATCAGACCTCTCCGCCGGCGGAAGGGTTACCCAAGGCGGCTCAGCGCGGTCTTGATGCCGCGGATTCCCTGTCCGATGCGATGCTCGTTCTCGACGAGGGCAAAGCGGACGAACCCTTCTCCGGACGGTCCAAAACCGTTCCCGGGGCTCACCGCCACATTCGCTTCGCGCAGCAGATGCAGCGTGAATTCCATCGAACTCATGTGGGAGGCGACATCGGGGACCGGCGCCCACATGAACATGGTGCCGCGGGGCGGGTCGACCTTCCAGCCGATGCGGTTGAGACCGTCGACCAGCGCGTCACGCCGGGCCCGGTAGATGTCATTGACGTAGTCGACGTACTCGTCGCACTCGTTCAGGGCGATGATCGAGGCGATCTGGATCGGCTGAAACGTGCCGTAGTCGAGATACGACTTGAGCTGGCCCAGGGCGTTGACGATCTCGGCGTTGCCGACGACGAAACCCACCCGCCAGCCGGGCATCGAGTGGCTCTTCGAAAGCGTGTACAACTCGACGCCGACCTCCTTAGCCCCCGGAACCTGGAGCAGGCTCGGCGGCTGGTAGTCGTCGAGCACGAGGTCGGCGTAGGCGAAGTCGTGCACCAAGAGAACACCGTGCTCGGCGGCAAACTCGACCATTCTCTCGAAGAAGCCCAGATCGACGCACATCGTCGTCGGGTTGTGCGGGAACGAGGTCAGGATCACCCGGGGCCGGGGCCACGTCGACATGAATGAGTGGCGGAGCCGCTCGAAGAAGTCGCCCTCCGCCGGCAGCGCCACCTGGATGACCTCGGCTCCGGCCAGGGCCGGGGCGTAGATGTGGATCGGGTACGACGGCTCCGGGACCAAGGCGACATCGCCGGGCTGGACCAGGGCCCACATCAAGTGGGCCAATCCCTCTTTGGCGCCGATGGTGCTGATCACCTCGGTCTCGGGATCGAGGGAGACGCCGAAGCGGCGCTGGTAGCGATCGGCCACGGCTTTGCGAAGGTTAGGGATCCCCCGCGATGACGAGTAGCGGTGGTTGTGCTCCTTCTGGGCGGCCTCGACCAGCTTGGCCACCACCTGAGGCGGCGACGGTATGTCGGGATTGCCGAAGCCGAGATCGATGACGTCTTTGCCGAGGCGCCGCGCTTCGAGCTTGAGTTGGTTCACCTCGGCGAACACGTAGGGCGGAAGATTGCCAATCCGTCGGAATTCCATGCAGGCCAGCGTAACCCGGCGGCGGTTACTGCGCCGTCACGCGCCGTCGAGAATCGGGCAAGACACGGGCTGGCTCCGCGTCGCCTTCCAGGTCGATGCGCCAGAAGATCGCCCTGAGGCGCCGCGCGCCGCTACAAGCAGCCCTCGGAGACTGCCAACCAGTTGGTTCGCGTTCTGACCGTCGAC
>CAMYJM010000510.1 GCA_947258635.1 uncultured Acidimicrobiaceae bacterium | reverse complement strand
AGGTAGGCGTAGCGGCCACCCTCGTACACGATGCGGTGTACCCCGTTCCCGGTGGATTCCCAGAACCCGATCTGGGTCGGGTCGAACGGGTCGGCGAGGTCGTAGATCGCCATTCCGGCCGACCAGGGGTCGTCGCTGCGAAACCGCTCGTGGTTGGTGAGCAGCAAGCCGTCGGCCACTTGCACCTTGTGAGTGTGGCTGTTGGCGGGAGCCGGCCACTGGCGGACGAGAGTGGGACTGGTGACGTCGGACACATCGACGATCGACGTGCCCATCCGGGACGGCCCGAAGTGGCCGACGTAGAGAGTGTCGCCGCGGCGCATCAGCTGCATGCCGTCGCCGCAACCGCCCAAGTCGGAATGGCCGATCAACTTGAAGCCTTGCGATTCTTCTGAGTGCATAACTGGTTGCTACCACATCTGTAAGGTCCGCGTCCATGGACATGCGTGCAGTGCTGCTAGATGAGTTCGGGGGCCCGCTCCACATACGTCGGGTGCCGGTAGCGGAGCCCGGCCTGGGCGAAGTGCTGCTTCGCGTCGGGGCATGCGCCGTTGATCAGTTCGACTTGGCGATCCGCGCCGGCCGCTGGAGCCACGCGGTTCTACCGCTCATCATCGGCCACGAGATCTCCGGAGAGGTGGTCGCCGTAGGGCCCGGTGTCGCCGGGTGGTCGCCCGGCGAACGGGTGGCAGCCTCGCTCTATTTGGTGTGCGGACACTGCCGCCACTGCCGGAGCGGCCGGGAAACGATCTGTGAGGACTTCGCCGGCCATGTCGGAGTCAGCATCCCGGGCGGCTACGCCGAGTATGTGGTGCTGCCGGCGCGCAACCTCGTTGCGATTCCCGACCGGATCGGCTTCCCCGAGGCGTCGGTCATCGCCAATGCCATCGGTACTCCCTATCACGCGTTCACCAGACGGATGCGGCTCCGCCCAGGGGAGTCCGTCATGATCACCGGAGCCGGGGGCGGGGTCGGGATCCACGCCGTCCAACTCGCCGCCATGATGGGCGAGCTCGCCGCCATGATGGGCGCCCGGGTTCTGGCAGTCGATGTCACCTCGGCCAAGCTGGAGGCGGCGCGAGCGCACGGAGCCGATCTCGTGGTCAACCCCGAGACGGACGACCTGGCGACTGTCGCGCGCGACTGGACCGGCGGCCGGGGCCTCGACGGCATCCTCGAACTCGTCGGACCGGCCACGATGCCGGCCGGGTTCGCGGCGCTGGCCAAGGGCGGGCGCATGGTGATCGTCGGCTCGCATACCGGGACGGAGCTGGCCATCTCACCGCATGCGTTCTACCTGAACGAACTCGAGCTACTCGGCGCCCGCAATGTCTCGGTCGGCGAGTTGGCCGAAGTCGTCGACTTGGTGGCAGCCGGGAAACTGCAGCCGGTGGTCAGCGGGATGTATCCGCTGGAGCAGGTCGAGGAACTCCATGAACGGGTGCGCAACCGAACCGTGATCGGTCGCGAGGTACTCGTTCCCTGACCGGAGTCGCCCCGGCGCACAGCCGTCGGCCATCGGGTGTGCTCCGACCGGCGCCGATTTCGTCCCGAGTCGCTGCAAACGATTGCAGAAACTAGCGTTGCGAACAGCGCAGCCGAGGAGCAATTCATGGCCCGGGTGGTCAAGATCGAGCAGCTTCCCCAACTCACCTCGACCCGGGACACGCGCCACCGGATCGATCTCGTCACCGAGGAGACCTTCGGGCTCACGGAACTGCAGGCCGACCGGATCACGTACCACCCCGGGGACACCGCGGCGGCCCACTATCACCGCGACGCCAAGCACTTCTTCTTCATCTTGGAGGGTCGCGGCGTCATGCATGCCGACGGCGATCAGGTTGAGGTGGCCGCCGGAGACGTCGCCCTCGTCGAGGAGGACGAGGTGCACTGGTTCGCCAACCCGTTCGACGAGGAGTTCACCTTCATAGAGCTGTGGGTACCGGCCCCCTCCGACACGGTGTGGATCAGCGACGACAAGTGCACCTGGGCTCCTGCGGTTCGCGACCGCGTCTGCTGAGGGCCGATGACGGAGCGACCGGTGACGGATCGAGTCACGCTGATCGATGTCGCTCGAGCGGCCGGAGTCCATGCCTCCACGGCCTCGCGGGCTCTCAACCCAGAAACCCGTGACGTCGTGTCGGACCCGACCGTCAAACGGGTCCTCGCAGCCGCCAAGGCCCTCGGCTATCGCCCCAACCCATTGGCCCGGGGGTTGCGCACCGATCGCACGTTCACGGTCGGGATCGTGGTGCCCGATCTGGAGACCCCGCTCTTTCCGCCTCTCGTACGCGGGGCCGAAGCCGTCCTCGGCGGCGAGGGGTACACCTTGCTCATCGGCAACACGGACAACGACCGGGAACACACCGAGGCGGTCGTCGGGACCCTGGTGGAACGGCGCGTCGATGGGTTGATCTTGGCCACTGCGGAGCTCGACAGCGCTCTGGAAACTGCGGTTCAGAGTGAGGGCACCCCAATCGTGCTCGTCAATCGAGAAACGAAAGCAGACTCTGTGCCGGCGATCGTCGGCGACGATCGCGTCGGCATCGGTATGGCCGTCGACCACTTGCTGGGATTGGGACACGAGCAGATCGGACACGTTGCCGGACCGCTCCGCGTCTCTACCGGCGCCGGGAGGGCGCAAGCCTTCCGTGATCACATCGCCGGCCTCGGCCTGGATGCGGTAGAGAAGGTCGAGGCGGCGGACTGGTTTCAGATGGAGCCGGGAGCGGAGGCGGCATCGGCTTTGATGGAGCGCCACCCCGAGCTGACGGCAATCGTCGCCGCCAACGATCTGTTGGCGTTGGGGACGTTGCGGGCCCTTCATGAGGCGGGAGTTCGGGTACCGGAGGACGTGTCGGTGACCGGCTACAACGACATGCCGTTCGTCGACTTCATACGGCCTCCGCTGACGACCGTGCGGGTGCCGTATCGGCAGATGGGGGTGCTCGCCGCCCGAACACTCATGCGCCTCATCAAGGGAGAGGATGGCGTCGCCGCGACGGTGCGGCTCGCCCCCACCCTGACCGTGCGCCAGTCCACCGCCCCACCGCCCGGAAAGTAGGTTTGAGAATGGCCACGGAGATCACGAACGTCGATGAGCTGACCGAGCCGATAGTGCGCCGCAAAGCGCTTCGCGCCGAAACGGAGGCCACCATGATGACGCTGGTCGATTTCGGCGAGTACGGACACTTAGTTACCGACGAGCCGGTAGCGCATGGCGGCACCGGAGAGGGTCCCTCACCACTGCAAGCCGTGCTCGGTGCCTTGTGCGGCTGCGAGGCGGTCACATTTCGCAGGACTGCCGACGATCTCGGGTTCGCATATGAGAGGATCGAGTTCGAGGCAGGGTTCACCATCGACATCAGAGGCCGGATGGGCAAGCGGGACGTCCGGGCCCACTTCCAAACGGTGCGGGTCCAGGCCACCGTCACGACCGACGAGAGCGAACAGCGTCTCGCCGAGGTAGTCGAAGAGACCGAGGCGCGCTGCCCCGTGTTCAACCTCATCACGGACGCCGGCGTGAAGACCGAGATGGTCTGGGTGAGAAAGCCGGTCGGTTCGTAGCGGGCGGCCGGTTGTCGCTTCAGCTCAGGCCGTCGGCTACGTCCTGGTTCTCGGATTCCAGTTCCCTGCCGGAAGCGGCGGCTTGGAGCTCCAGTAATGCCCCGAAGTCGATGTCGCCCATGCCCCGTCCGATTCCCTCCATGACGATCTGGCTCACGAGCGCTGCGGTGGGCATCGGAACGTCGAGCTCGCGGCCGGTGGCGAGGCCGAGCTCCAGATCCTTGCGGAGGAGGTGCCACGTGAACGTCGGAGTCCAATCGAGGTTCACGAAGGCCGGTGCCTTGTAGCCGGTGAAGGTGGATCCCATCACCGAATCGTTGAAGAACTCCAGGAAGTCGCGTCGGGAGACACCTGCCGCCTCGGCGAGCATCACGATTTCAGCGAGCGACTGGGTCACAACACCCAAGTGGAGGTTGTGGCACAGCTTGACGAGGCGAGCCTCGTCGGCTGCGCCCACGTAGGTCACCTTACGGCCGAATGCCGCCAGATACGGCGCCGCGGTGTCGTAGGCATCGCGGGGGCCGGAGGCGACCACCGTGAGCTTGCCGGACTTGACCACCTTGGCGTTGCCGCTGACCGGAGCCGCGATGACGCTCGTGCCGAGCGCGCTCGCCGCGACTCGCAGCTCG